>JBILAN010000048.1:0-18507 GCA_044354135.1 Luteolibacter sp. | reverse complement strand
TCCAGCGGAGACCAGACCTTTTGCCCTTCCAAATCCCTTTGTTTACCTACTTTCGACTTATCCATAGCGACAAGCTACCAACCCCAAAAAGCAGCCGCAAGTCAATTGTATGCCTGGCAGTTAATTACTGACAACTCCAGCGGAGACCAGATCTTTTGCCCTTCCAAATCCCTTTGTTTACCTACTTTCGACTTATCCATAGCGACAAGCTACCAACCCCAAAAAGCAGCCGCAAGTCAATTGTATGCCTGGCAGTTAATAATCTGGCAGTTTTGCGGCATTGGCACCCTACCAGTTAATAATCCGTTCACTCTGTGTATTCTGTGCCCTCCGTAATCAAGACTCTTAACTGTGAGGGGCGATGACTTACTTAGTCCGTGCTATAAACCCGAATATCGAAAGCAAAACACGCAGCTCCCTCGTTCCCTTGGTTGCCTTCTGTGCAAAAAATATTCTTTGTGGGATTATAATTTCAGCTGAACGTTTGTTTACTGACCCATGATTTTGCATTCCGTGTTCCGATTGCAGTCGCGAATGAAAATCGCGGTTCCCTTCTAGTAAGACCGCGAGTGAAGATCGCCGCTACGGCGTGGTGATTTTCAATTTGGGACTGGAGTTCAGTTCCTCGACGAGCTGGGTAAAGCGTTGTTTCAGAGCTTCGACTTTCTCGGGTAATTGTTGGCTGAGGTCTTTGGATTCGGCGATGTCCTCTTTGAGATTGTAGAGGGCGGGGGTGCTTGGGCCTTCGGGTTTTTTGGTGGGATCGGCTTTTGTTAGAGCATCGAGTTTGTAAGGGAAAAATTTCCAATCGCCTTGAGTGAGGGCCTGAGGTTGGGCGGATTTTCCGTGCCAATGTAGAAGCTCGGCACGGGCGTGTTGCGTGGATCTTCCTGTCAGGGTTTCCCATATATCCATGCCATCGATAATGGGTTTGTTTTGCGTGTGTTTTTTAAGATCGATCCCGGCTGCGCGACAAAGAGTGGGAAGCAGGTCGATCGCTGCCGTTAATGCGTCGCTGGTTTGGTTGGGTGGTATTTTGCCTGGCCAAGCGATAATGGCTGGCACGCGCGTGCCACCTTCGAGTGGGCTCCACTTATTGCCACGCAAGGGTAGATTGCTCGCCTTCTCTCCACCTTGCGCTCCGTTGTCTGAAGTAAAGATAACGATGGTATTTTCTTTGAGCTTAAGCTCATCTAACAATTTCAGCATTTCACCCGTGCGGGCATCGAGTTCTTCGATAACATCCCCGTATTCGCCGAACTTGGATTTTCCTTTCCAATCCGGATGCGCTTGGACGGGAAAATGCGGGGCGGTGTGGGGGAGGTAGAGAAAGAAAGGTTTTTCCTGATTTTCTCGGATAAAGCGCAGGGCTTCGGTATGGAAATGTTCGGTAAAGTGGCGGTTATCAACATCTTTGATAGCGACTTCATCGTTGCGCCAAATTTCTTTGAGCTGGTTGTTGCTCATGGGGCAGTAAAATGTGCTCTCGAAACCCTGACGATGCGGACGGGTTTCTGGAAGATGCCCGATGTGCCATTTCCCGGAAATACCTGTGTTGTAGCCTTCTGCGCGAAAGATTTCGGCGAGGGTGAGCGCCTCGGGATTCAAGCCGTCTTTATTGCCCATGAGGAAACCAGCGACACCTTGAGTCCATCCAGATCTCACAGGATATGCACCTGTAAGCAAAGCCATTCGCGAGGGCGTGCATACGGTTGCTCCCGAATGAAAGTTAGTTAAGCGGATGCCATCTTTGGCGAGTTGATCAAGGACAGGAGATTTGATCGATGGATGGCCGTAGCAACTGAGATCCTGATAACCAAGATCATCCGCCATGATCAAAATAACATTCGGTTTGCGAATGTTCTCAGCAATTGCGGGTTGAAGCAATCCCAGCGCGATTGCAAGAGTGAATAGAATCTTCATGGTTTTGCATGTGGCTGCCAAATTTCTTCTAACAGCGCATGGAGTTTTGGATCGTGCTGTTTGAGTTCAGAGGATACGAAAGGATAAAAGTCGTTACGATAGAGCATGGCCTCGGTGGCTTCAGCGAAGTATTCTTTATGATCGGTTAGGGCGTAATGTTTGGTTTCGCCTCCGTTGACGTGCAGGACTTTTTCGTAATCACCGCGTTGCTTGGCAGCTTGGTAGGCTTCTAGAATGCCTTTATGTTCAAAACCTAAAATTTGGTCGTGATAACCGTGAGCGAGCTCGTGAAGAATCACGGCGGGTTGTTTGAGCATGTTCTTCTTGGAAAACATTTGGCTGGCGACGGGAATGTGGACTTTTTTGACGAGGTCTGGGTGATAACCCTTGCCAGCCAACCAATCCGCACCTGGATGGTATTGCATGTTACCCAACTCGGGATGCTTATGCTCGATCCAGATCCCGATTTTGCGCATGTTAGCGAGTTGCTGCTCTGGCATTAGAATGATGATGCGCTGCAAATGATTTGCTAACATTTTCAAAGCGAGCTCACCATCCTTGGCGTGTTCACCTTCGAGTAATTTTGGATCGACTGAAACTTTCCAGCCTTCGATATTTTTCACCACCGGCTCGAACCAACCGATTTTTTTCGTTTCAGATTCTGCTTTAATCGTAGGGATGAAACTTAAAACAAGGGCGAGTGTGATTGTGATGCTTCTCATAAAACTATTAGATCAATCGAGGGTGAAAATGGAGTTGTGAATCTCGCGTTCGATGGCTTCGCCGCCAGCACCGCGCAGTTTGAGCTTCATCGCCATGCCCCATGTCGGTGCGAGTTCGGGGATTTCCAACGTGATAGTTTTGTTATCGGCTGAAATTTCGGCTTTAGAAATTTTCCAAACGCGTTCGTTGAGGTGTTTGCAGCCGTATTTCGATGTGCGTTGGAGATCCCATGCGCGGACTTCCCATGTGGAAAGATCGTTGATAGTTTTGGGATCCAGCGGATCGCTGAAGCCGATGGTGACCTGGCCTTTCTTGGTGCTGAGGGAAACAGGTTGGTAAGCGGGTTGGCCGGTGTAGCGGATTCGATAGAATCCTCCTGCTTGCTGACGATTTCCGGCCCATGCGAACATTCCGCAACCGTAGAGCTGGCCATCCAGCGGACTGAAGCGACCGCGCATGAATCCAGTTGGAAAGGGTTTCATGCCAAGCGGGCTCATCCCGCCTTGAACTTCCTCGCCTTGGGTTTCGAAGGGTACGGTGTAAATTTTACCTTCGCCGTAGGAAAGGTTGAGCAGCGAACCGCGCAGGGTTTTCCATGCGGAATTTTCTGGCACCCAGAGCAGCTCAGCGGGGGAGCGATCGAAACTGTTTGTGATCCAACAGAGCGGTTGCTTCATCGCGGCGTCCGATTCATCGGTGCTGTCGTGATAGCTCCACATGTTGCCGTAAAAGACATTTTTGCCTTTCGGCTTCACCCAGTTGATGCGGTTTTTCGGCGTCCAGTTGCCTTCCTGATCGGTGACCATGAAACTGCCATCGGGATTCAAGCACACGCCATTCGCAGCGCGGAAACCGTTCGCTAGGATTTCGGTTTTCGATCCGTCTTTGCTGACTTTCAACAAGGTGCCGTGATGAGGAACCAAACCGGGTTTCCCGTGGCGCGCGGATTTCGCGTAGTAGAAATTTCCTTCCGCGTCGGCCTGCAAGCCCATGGCGAACTCATGGAAATGCTCGGTGACCTGGTGGTCGCTGTTGAAGCTTTCGATGACATCCGTCTCGCGATCGCCGTTGTTATCTTTCAATAACGCGATCATGTCGCGGCAACTCACATAGATTTTCCCATCGCGGATTTTAAGTCCGAGCGGTTGGAAAAGTCCGGCGCAAATCAACTGCCATTTCAACTCGCCCTGACTTTGATCGATCCCATCGACGATCCAGACCTCGCCGTTCCATGTGCAGACGGCCGCGCTTTTGCCGCCTTCGAAGAAATCAAATCCTGAGGTCCGCATCCATGAGTTCCATGGATTGTCTTTGGGTTCCGGAAGTTCGAAAGTATCAACAGCCCAAGCGCCTTCGGGCGGGTTGGATTTGATCTGAGTGGTTAGAGTGAACCCGAATCGTTTGGCGGGAGGTGTGGGTGGCGACACGGGCGAAGACAGGTTGTGCCCGATCTCGAATACCTCGACTTTGCCGGCTTGATAACGAATGCCGAATTGGAAAGGCGTCTTGCTTGGCGGTAAAACATGTATCTGTTTGTCATCGAGACGTAGTTTCAATTCTTTGCTACTAGGTCCGCAGTAGATCAAGCGCTCGAAAACATTTTCAGCAGCGAGTTTCTGTGTTTCATAAATTTCACAATCGCCGACCGTGTAGCGTATGCCGGTATTTCCTGCGTTAAATTCCAACCCTTTGAAACGCACCCAGCTGCGTGGCAACGGGCCGTAGGGAAGGTTGTCGCGACCGAGGATACGCAGATCTTTGAAATCTCCAGTTTCCGGATTGGCCCATGCTGGCTCGTTAGGGAAGGTGAAATGTTTATCGCCGACGATGCTCGTGTGTGTGCCGTGCGAGCCGTCGAAGCCGATGCCTTTCCAGTTGACGAAATCTTTCCCCGTCCAGATCGCCGCGACCCGCATCGTATCGTGTTCGTAAAGCATCCATGCATTGCCTTTGGCGATGCCGCCATCGCCTTTATCCAAGCGGACAGCCAAGCCTTTTTGCGCGATGTTTCCTTGTTCAACTTGAAGCGTCCAAAACAGGGCGTTGCCATAATCTTGCAGAAGGTATTGAGGTTCTTTTTCCTCGCGGGCTTGCTCCTGAAGTTGGCTCATGCCGCGTGGCAAGGAGGCGAGGTAAGTGTCATCGGCCGCGGTATAGAGCTTTTCGTTTTTGCCCTTCATGAACTCCTCGCGGATGTAATTTATCACATCATATTTCTGGGCGGTGGTAAATTGAGGCATCGCCATCATCTGGCCGTAGCCTTTCTCCAAAGTCTGGAACATGCGGTAGGGATCGGAACCGTTTTTGAGATCTCCGAGATGGAAGCGTGGGGCGGTGGGAAGCGAGCCAGGTTGATCCAAAGTTCCGTGGCACGTCACGCAGAGCTGCATGTAGACCGTTTTTCCCCGCGCCATGCTATCTTTGCCCCAAGCTTTGACAAGCGCTTGATGATCCGAAAGTGCAAGCGGCTGTATCGCCGAACGGTGCATATTGAAATCACTTAAAATTTCCAGCGTCAGCCGAATAGGATGGCCGGGAATCTCCCCAGGCTTGGACTTAATCAATTTTGAATCGGGAGACCAATTCAAATCCGGAGTGTTGACCGTTTGCGCGTTCCCTCTCGATAACTCGGCGATTTCTTTACCATTCAAACCACGACCCCAGAATCGGACTCCGGAAATCCTGCCGTCAAAGTTTTCTGTTAGAGTAGTCGATGCCAGACCGATTTGAAGCACTGCGTTCTGTGGATCCGCCACGGTGAATTTTTCCTTAACGGCTTCATGTTTTCCGTTGAGATACATCGTCACACGACCCGCTTCGGAGACAACCACGGCGGTGTATTTCTCGCCGGCTTTCAATTTGGTTTTGCCCTCGATGCTTCCGAGTCCCGCGATTTCATAGACGAGCTTTTCATTGCGAACGAAGAGTGCTTTGGAATCCGGAGCCCATTTCCCTTGGGGCATATTTTTGGCAACCAATGCGCCGCCTTTTTGATTCGGAGTGAACTCAGCCATAAGGGTGAAATCCCTGTCAAGGCGTAGCAGTTCGGTTGAAGTTGTCGCATCGGCCACCATCGCGTCCTCGCCAACTTCGCTATCGGGAATATCGCGACCTTTTTCAACGATCAGCCCGTCCACCCAAACACGGAACCGCGCTGGCTTGCCTGTGGAATGTTCGTAAGCGACTTCGATTTTGCGATTTTTACCAGCTGGGAGTTCGATCTCCACGCCTTTGCGCAAAATCAGATAAGCGGCTTGTTTCGCGTCATATTCTGCAATGAAACGAAAATTCGCATACTCAGCAGAGGCTTCGATGGTTTGTTCAATTTTGCCTTCCTTGAAAATGGGGGTGAAGGTTTTTGAGAGCTCAACGGATGTTGGCGCTGCGTCTTGAGCATGGCTGTTTAGCATCCCAATACCCAGAATCGCCATGATCCTGGCGTGTGCAATTAACGAGGATTTCATGAATGGTTATTTTTGGGGATGTTTACTTCGCCTTGGGTATCGCATTGAGGGTATGGAAGCCTTCAAGGGTTTTCCAAACCGGCAAGTTATCAAAGAGCGGAGCGGCATCCTTGAACTGAATGTGATAAAGACGTCCGGTCCATTTATCGCCGACTCCGAAACCATCAAAATCGACGAGCAGCGATTTGCGATCCGCGGAGAGCGTGACATTGGTGATGACAAGATCGCGTTGTTCGTGACGAGGAGAACCGTATTCAGGGAGGTTGGTGTAGAACCACGATTTCACAGCGAGTGCGGATTTCAATTGGTCAGGAGTGACATTGGCGCCGATGGGTTGAGTGAAATGAATATCGTATCCCGTTGGTGTGGCGGTGATGTTTGAAATATCCGCCGCCACGGTTTTGCCATCATAGATCACGCGTTGGAGGGCGGATTGCTTGCCGCCTTTGGCCGTCCAGCCACGACCCGTTTGACCTAACAGTAAACTGCCATCTGGCAGGAAAACCGGGCGCATGATGCCGGATGCGAGGCCTTTTCCGAAAGGAATCACGCAACCTTGATCTTGGCCGTCAACGACTTCAGTGACGACGCGTAGCAGTTGTGAGAGTGTCTGGTCTCCGACGAACATTTGTTTTTGATAAACACCAAATTTACCACCTGTTAGATCCCAAGTGAGATGTCCAGGAGAGTTCGCCATCATCGCGTGTGGTAGCCAGACAGCGCCTTTGCGGAGTTTATCTTTCCAGAGGTCGAAGTTGAGTTCCGGTGCATCGGGAATCATGCCGGGCAGGGATTCCAAGCCGGACATGTGGCCGTAGAACTTATCTTTTTCGAGAGGAACGATTTTTGAAGAACCGCAATACTCACCTTGGTTTTCCGCATACCAGATCCGGCCATTCGGATCGACGCCGATTCCTGCTGGGCTGCGTAGGCCGTAGGCAAAGGTTTCGGTTTTGCCTTTGGGAGTGACGCGCATCGCCCAACCGCGGTATCCGCCCATGCTGCCCATGAAACGACCACCGGCACGCCATGAGGCGCGATCCGCTTTGTCGTCATGCGAGAGGTTCAGAAGGAAATAGTAATTACCTTCCACATCCCTGGCGAGGCCGTGGCAGTATTCGTGATAGTTTCCGTGGAAACCATAATCATCGGAGAGCGTTACAAAGGTATCCGCGCGGCCATCGGCGTTATCATCACTGATGCGGGTGATCTCAGGTTTTTGGGCAACGACGATGACATTGCCTTTGTCGTCCTCGATATGGACGCCGAGAACTTCAAAAGTACCCTCCGCAAACAGCGACCACTCGCCATTTCGGATGCGCCAGATACCTGCGGCGCGGGTTCCTAAAACAATCGTGCCATCCTTGGCGACGGCAATTCCTGTGGGTTCGAAAAGTTGCTCGCGACCTAACAGATCGAGCGGAGAAACCCAATCTTCCAAACTATAACCTGCTGGAAGCTCGATAGGAGCTTTGCCTGGCACTGAAGGTTTTGTAACGAGTTTTTGCGGCGCCCAATTCTCCTTGATTGTGACTGCTTCGCGGATCGCTGGCTCGACATTGAGTTGTGCTTGGATCGTGAACGGGCCTTTTTCGCCAGCTGGAATCGACCACTTGTCCTTTTCTAACTTACCACCGACGACCTTGAGATTACTGAGTTGAGAGGCCGCAACGGTGAAGGTTTGTGCTTCTTTGGTTGCACCGCTGAGGGTGATTGCTAGCGCGCCCTTTTCATTGAGCGTGATGGTTTGATCAAAAACGTTTTTGCCGACACGGAAGCGGAAACTTGGATTGCTGGTTCCGGTTGCTGCGTGGTGTCCGAGGAACTCGGCATCGAGAGCTGCCAAACGCTCATCAAAACCGACCTTGTCCCAAAGATGTTTTTCAATGGCGGCATTGTCTTGAGCATCGGGTTCTTTGAATTCGAAATCGACGGCTTCGCCTTTGCTGGTCAGGGGTTGCAGGAGAGCGATCCCTTCGTAATGGACTTTCGCGCCTTTGCCCATTTTCGGAAGATCGCGGCCACGGGAGGTGCGTTCTTCTTTCATGTTGAGAAATCCGCCCGACCAAATGCGGCGCACGGAAAGCATGCGTGGATCATAGGTGTAGTTCATCCCGTTCGGCTGACCCACATGGAGGGCACGACCGCTCGTTCCTTTCAAAGCAGCACGAAAAACAACGGTTCTATCGGTGACGATTTCTTCGTTGGGAATTTGGAGGATGTTGGTGGGTTCCTTAGCAGCCTCGCGTTTCACCATGACCTTCACAGGGCCTTGTTCCGCGCCTTCGGCAAGCGTGCGGAGATAATGGTAGACCGATTCCATGTCTTCATCGGAAACCAGTTCCTTCACATAGTTAGGCATGATGGCTGGATATGCCGTGCCTGTAGCCGGGCCCACTTCTGCGATGGATAATTCATCCCATGACTTGCGCAGAGATCTTTCGAAATACGCGCGATCCGCTTTCACGATTGTTTCCTTGCCGGCAATCATCACTTTACGATCGCGTGGATTTGTTATGAGCAGTCCGAACAAGTTCGGACCGGTTTTGTTAGATGGATCGCCCTTGGTTACCGTATGGCACTCGGAGCATCCGACAGTTTCAAATATTTTTTTCCCTGCGGCAACGGCATCGATTTCTGCTGCTCCAACCCAACCTGCTCCGAGAACAGGAACTAACATCCATTTGGTAAATCTCATGATGATATAATTGCTTATTAACTATTTTTTCGGTTCTTGCGCTGCGGCAGCTTTTTTAGGTTTCAAACGTAAAATGACTTTTGTGTTGAGAGGAGGAAGATGGGTTGGCTCGACTGCCCAGGCGAGTGCCTCGTTTGCGTGGGCGTGCACACCTGGCAGAGCGAGCAATTCATCTCCGAAAGTTGAGAGTGAAATCACGTTGCCGCTCTCATCTGCTAGATAAATGGGATCTGCTTCTCCGTCTTTAAAAACATGTGATCCGGTAAACAGGAATGTATGGGTAGGGAATTTGCGATCTTCTTTCTTAACTGGCTCCACGGGCACGCCATCATAATTTTCACCTAGGCCTTTGATAAGAAATTTATCGATAGTATGTTCTTCTGGCTGGCCTTCTTTGTTGTTAAACACCAGAAAGACTTCGACGTCTTGACCACGTGGCGGGAAATCAACCCAGCGCGGACCATCTTCCGTTTGAACTTCTTTGCGCATGGCAGGATTGCCGGGTTGCGCGTTGATTAAAAGCAAGGCTGCGTGAATGTGCGCCGCCTTGGGTTCAACCGAAATCAAAGCTTCATGCTCTTTGCTGTCTTTCGTGCAGGCGATTAATTCTAAAAACCCTTCGGCAAGACAAACTTTAGCGTCCACATCGACATAGCCTTTTTTAACCATGATTTTAAGTCCCGGCATGACCAACTCCTCGCGGTCTTGGGCGAGCTGAATCAGTTTCTCCGCTTCTTTTATATCCACCTTGGCATCGCCCTCTTTTTTCTCTTCGCTTTTCGCGGGTGGCTTAACGGGTTCCTCAGCAAAAATCTGCGAGTTCACCGCAAACCAAGCCATCGCGATGATGACGGTTTGAAAAATTAGGGATGAAGGTTTCATGTTTTCTTAGAGTCGCGGGCGAGGTTTCTTGCTCGGCGGAGTCGAAATGTCGCAGCTTACGAGAATAATTCAACGTGAGAAACGGATCGAAACTTGCTCACTTATGGCTGAATTTTGTCCCATTCTTCTTTGGTCACGGCTTTGATCTGATACTCCATCATGGCTAACCACTTGCCGTCTTCCTTTACCAATAAAGACTCAAACGCGATGTATTCCTGGACAGGCTCGGCGTCTTTTTTCCTTTGGGTATATAGGAAAACTCCCGATTCATGGGCGGTTTGGGTGTCGCCATATCGATGGGAAAAGCGAAATTCGACCGATGCCTCGATGTCGCCTGCCTTGGTATCGGTGAACTCGGTTTTCCAACGATTCAGTGCCTGTGCCAAGGGATAACACGCCTTTTTTCCGCCAGCCACCAAGACGCCTTTGGGATGGCAAGTGCCTTGGTATGCGACGAAATCTCCCTCTTTCACGGCTCTTGAAACCTCTTTCCAGTATGCATCCAGCTCGGCGAGGCGGGCGGGTTCTGGATCCTCCAACGGCGTCACTTTGTAGCTGCGGATCGCGATCGGGCCGTGGTCGCCTTGGATCGCGATCGGACCGGTTTTGGCATCACCTTCGAATGGAGCGGACTGCGTGTGACCCGTGGTCGCGACATTTTCCTGCACCAACTGACCGTTCACCAACACCTTTTCAAAGTTCGCGTCTTTGCGCTTTTTCCCGGCTGCGTCGAAACGTGGGGCGCGAAACACGATTTCCATCGTCTGCCATTCCCCCGGCGCCTTGGCGGCGTTCACTTTCGGCGGAGTGCCTTCGTAGTTCTGTCTTCCCTGAGGCCGACCCTTGTCATGACGTGAATACAGACCGCCCAAATCCCCGGATCCGACTTTCTCCTTCCCGAAACTATCCAGAATCTGGATTTCATACCGACCCATCACATAAACCCCCGCGTTCGATCCTTTCGGAACCATGAACTCCAGCTCGATTTTCACGTCACCGAATTCCTCCTTGGTCATCAAGTAGGGTAGGGTTTTATCTTTGGTCGTCGAGTTCACCAAAATTTTCCCCTCGCCCTTTAGCTCGAACTCACATTTCTCCGGCACCGCTGCCACCTCAGCCACCCCGCGCCAATGTTGGACTTCGCGAAATTCCGCAAGCGCAGCACCTTTCAACAAATCCCGCGTTTGTGCAAACCCCGCAAGCGGCAGCAAACAAACCATCCAACCCGTCAAACGTGTGAACATCTTTTTCATAACGCCGCTCACTAAAGCACAGCCGCGCCGTTCTCCCAGCACGAAATTAGGAGCGCGGGCGTCCCGCCCGCATCTTGTGCAAGACTTTCCCCCATCCCCACATTTAATCTACCTAAATCCTAACAAAAACTCCATTCTATGCTTGGCAGTTTTATTCCTAAATTTTTGGAATGAGTTCATCTGTTATCCATTTGAACGCCCTCATAGGATCGTATTGAACGCCAGGACGGAGGAGTGGTGGGGTGTCGGACAGAAATCCTGGATGTTTCATTTTGGCGGCGAGATTGATGGCGAACTCGGCTGATGAAACGGGGTGATTTTCCGAACTCATGTAATGGCGAAATGCCGTGACTACAGCTGGCGCATCTAACATCCCAGCAAGGTGTGCTTGCCAGAGATCGAATAGGTCGCGGCCTTTGCGACGTTGATAGAGCGCACGGAGTTTGGTTCCTAGAAGCTCAGTGATGGAGTAGATGGGCAAAGTAGTTTCACCAGAAAACCAGCGTGAATCCACTTTGAATGTGGTTTGTTGGATGGGAAGCAGACTGATATGCTCGCGGGTATTGATTTCTATTTTCAATCGTAGTCGGATCACTGGAGGCACTTCCGATTCGAAGCGATAGGTTAGCGTGGCACCACGAGGTCCGATGTCGCTCTTGGGTTCGCCAAGCCAAGGATTTAACCTTGCCCGTAGTAAGTCCAAGGTGTTGCCGATGGGTTCTTCCTGAAATTGCACGAAGTCAAGGTCTTCGGAATATCGCGCAGCGGGCTGGAGAACGATTTTGTGCAACGCGGTTCCACCTCTGAAGAGAAGATGTTCGCGTAGTTTGGGATCCGAGTAAATTTCAACTAGACCCCGGGAGAGAATGAGATCTTGCTCAACTTGAGCTGGTGAAATCCATGGGCATTGCTGTGACCATTCGGTAATAAAGGCGGGGGAAATCATATGTCGGATTGGGGGGTGGAATTTTCCAGAATCCGCCAACGGTTTCCAATCATGGAACCGACGCGCGGAGCAGTGGTATCGAGAACAGCTCTGGGTAATGGCTTGGAGTTTTCTATAGCTCTGTGCATCTTATCCGCGAGATTGGATCGACCGAGGTGATCTAACAGCCAGCCTAAGCGTTGCAAATACACAATTTCGCTTTCCGCTTTGGAAGCAGCGACGAGTCTCTCGGAGTCCATTGATTCGGTTAGTTCTGATAGAACCGTGATGACAGAATCCAAACCTCCGACCTGATGGGCATAGCGCACCAAGTCTAGAGCGGTGGCCTCAGGACTGGAGACAGGCAACATACCGGAATGCCCTTTGAGAGAGACAAGCTGAGTGGCCGCGAAATCCTTTTTCTTGAAAAAGCGGATGGAAAGTCCGGTGACTTCAATCGGCCGTTCCTGCTTGGGAACGATGATCTGGAGTTGTTGAACTTGCTGATGAGCTGCCCCATGCATGGCTGCTGCACTTAGTAGGCCAATGTAGTAAGGCAGATGCAACGAGCGCATGAGATCCTCAATGAACCAATCCGAGGGAGGCAATCCCTGGCGAGTGTATTCAACCGGAACAATAACGTGAAAATCTTTGCGCAGGCGTCTGACTCGCCCCTTATCGGCTAGGCGACTCAGAGACTTTGCTCCCGCATTGGAAGAAACGGATAATGCCCCCACAACCTTCGAACGCTCGAAGCCGTAAAGGCCACGACGCTGGAAATCGTCCAGAAGGTCTGAAAACCGTTTTTCGTGATTCATTGTGTGCTGATGTATGCAAAAAAAGACGAATTATGTCTATATTTAAATTTATTAGCACATGTCTAGGGGTATAGAAGTGAACCTAGGAAGAAGAAAGGTCGAAGGTCTTAATGTCTAAGCCAGAACCGTTTACCCCGCCCTGTCGGGGTTGGTGCGGTTGAGAGTTGATAGCCAAGCGCCCGACAAAAGACTCCTCATTCACCTAATCGCACAAGCGATTCAAATATAGACTTTCGACTTTTCGACCTTCGACTTCTTCAACCGCCCCAGCGGTTCTAATTATTGTTAATAGATTCTAAAGTCTATCGGTGAATCACCGATCAGCATCCCGTCTGCATCGAACATGAACTCCGCGCCCTCGCCACAATTCCCACCGATGCAAATGCCGATATCCATGCGATAGCCATCTCCGTTGCGTTCCACGCGGAGATGTTCTGGATTGGCATCGTAGGGATGCAAATTGGGGTCATAAAGGGAGCGGAGGAGAGTTCGTGGTTCCTAGTTCTTAGTTGAGCTGCGCGCCTTTGCATTTGCGAACCAACCCCGATTGATCGGGGTAAAGAACCACAACGCCGAGTAATCACTAGCGAACCTTCACCTCCAGACGAAATCCTAACCGCTTGGACGGAGCGAAGCGTAGTCAAACTAGGAACCAAGAACTAGGAACTAGGAACGAAAAACTAACAAAAACTCTATTCTATACCTGGCAGTTTTTTGTTCATCTTCGCCACTTGCAACACCATCTTGTTGAGCTTCTCCTCAGAGCCCACCACCTTGATGGCTTCGTTGATATCTTCTTGGTTCATGTTTTTGATTTAAGGTGACCTCAATCAGTATAGAGGGATAGGCAATCTGTTGTTCTGTTTACATGAGAGATCTAACACTAATTAGCTGGTCCTGGCAGCTTCAAAGATCTCAGCTGGCATAGCATACTGAAGTTTCCACACCATCTGAATAGGGCGATCACCTTCATATGAAATCAAATCGGAAGCTGGTCCCAGAAATACATACGGAGAGGTTTCTCCTGAGATTCGTTTCTCAACTCTGGCAAAAAATAGGATAGTATAACCATGCTCGCGGAAACGAATATAGTTTTGGCCCATTGAGTGTTCTCTAGCTGTGCTGCTTTGGGTCTCCCAGTGTAGTAGCTTACGGCTAATCGGGTAATCTTTATACCTCGTAGTAGGTGCAAAGTCCCTCTCTTCTTTCCGAAAGGTAACTAGATGCAGATAGACACGCCTATCATGAAGAGGAATAACGCCGGTTCCAGCGGGACCACTTGTTTGCAGATTGGCGATACCAAAAGCAGCGGTAATCTCGCGTAACCCGTATGCTGCGTGCATCCGTAGTGGGCACACGAACGGTAGTTCTGCAGAAAAAGTTGCATAGGCCTGTTGTTTTCTCCGCCACTCGATGATTTCGATTAAATCACGAGACGCGCTCGGGTTACTTAACCAGCGCTGAAAGGACTGCTGATAAGTGCTAACCCCAACTCCATTGCCGTCTTTACCCCATAATACATAGTGGAGCATACCGGCTTGATCCTCTGAAATCTGATAATGTGCCGGTTCTTCCGCTACTTTTGAACTCGTAATCCTTAATGCTTGATCAAGAAAATCGATATCTGTGCGGAGAGCAAATCGTCGCAATGCCTTCCTTACTTCAGATAGATTAGGATCGGTGACTGTCATGGTTCCAGCCGCCACATCCTTCCATTCAGACCAAGTTTTTCGTTTGAGCAGTTCGACTGGTGACAAGTTTGTCGCATCGATGAAATTTCCAAATGTCAAAGGAAGCTGAGTTTCAGCGGTAAAGGTTTTGATAGCTTCCGGCACAAAATGGTTTAAATCGCCCAGTGAGCGCTTAATGTTATCGAGGACGTATTGACGGGCAACTCGCTCAAATTGAATGCTGCATCCAGGTGGTAAGTTAGGAAAGTCTCGTTCTATCTCTTGATCTATGCGTCTACGGTTATGACGTAATAAAGCGGTAAATTTTTGATCAATTCTGTAACGTCTGTGGACTTGCCCCACGAAATCCAGAACAGTGAGACATTCTTTTTCTGGGGCATGGCGTAAACCACGACCAAGTTGCTGAAGAAATACAGTAAGACTCTCGGTAGGCCTCAGGAAGAGGACGAGGTTAATGTCAGGCACATCAACTCCTTCACTTAAAACATCGACGACAAAGAGAAATTGCAGATGTCCGTCTCTGAAATCGCGCATTCGCGATTCGCGCACTTCACTCGGCGTATTGCCAAGAATAGTTTCGGCTGTATAATTTATCTCTCGAAACTTTTGAGCCATGAATTCAGCATGTCGAACTCCAGCGCAGAAACCAACCGCACGCGTGCCGGCGAGATCTGGGTGATATCGCCGGATTGCGTCGTGAATGACATCAAGACGTTGCAAGGCCCGCAGATCATCTCCTGTGTAAACTGCTTCAAGCTCTGCCGTATCGTACTTTCCATTGCTCCAGAAGCGTTCGTCCGCTGTAGAAACGGGATCAGTTACTCCGAAATAGTGGAATGGACAGAGTAGTTTTTCATCAAGCGCTTCTGGCAAACGTATCTCTGCAGCAAAACGATTATCGAAATCAGGCAAAATTGAGCTACCATCCATTCTTTCAGGCGTAGCCGTGAGTCCAAGTAAGATTGCAGGTTTAAGATGGCTTAACAGCGGTCGATAACTAGATGCGGTACCATGGTGAGCCTCGTCAATGATGAGGAAGTGAAAATAGTCGTCTCCAAGTTGTTCCCATGGACGCTGTTGATTGAGACTTTGTACGGAAGCAAAGACAGCATCCCATTTTGATGGGCGTTGGCCATCTACCAATAAATCTCCAAAGTTAAAATCACGAAGCACGGCACGGAAACAATCACGTGCTTGCTGTAATATTTCCTTGCGATGAACAACAAATAGCAACCTCGCTCCTTCAGGATTTTTTCTTCTAAATTGGACGTAATCAAAAGCCGCCATCACAGTCTTACCAGTCCCTGTAGCGGCGACGACAAGATTTCTCATCGAGCCTCCAAGCCTTGCGGCATCAAGAGCTTCGAGCACCCGTTCTTGAAACGGATGAGGCTTGAGATCTGCGAAGAAGCGTGGTCCGTTTTCTTCAGCAGGACTTCTTACACTATTGATTGCATCACGGAATCGTGTCGTTTGACTTGCGTCATAAGGAATGAAACTTTCGTGCTGCCAGTAGGTCTCAAATTCTGCCGAAAATCGCGCTAAAATATGCGGCATATCCTGTGCCGTCACTTTCACGGTCCACTCTAAACCACTCGTCATGGCTGGTCGGCTAATATTAGCCGAACCGATGTATGCAGTTGAGTAACCGCTCAAGCGGTGAAAGTGGTATGCTTTCGCGTGGAGACGCGTGCGCTCCGTGTCATACGAAATGCGAATACTAACATTTCGACGCTTCGCAAGCCATTCAATAGCGACTGGATCAGAGGCCCCCATATAAGAAGTCGTAATAATTCGAACAGGAATGTCTCGTGCCTCAATTTCTTCGAAGGCAGCCATCAAAAGCGAGAGCCCAGACCACTTAACAAAAGAAACGAGTATGTCGACTCGATCACAGCTTTGAAGCTCATTACGAATTTCGCGTTCTAATGGAGGATCGTCTGCCGCCCCAGTCAAAAGACTGCTAATTGAAAGCGGCGTTTCTGGATGCGCCCAAGACGTACTTTGTTGATTGGCTTTAACCTGAGTTAATAACGATTTGGGACTAGAGATGAGTCGCCGGCATAAAGTGTATTCCAACCCATCCTGAGCGGCCATTAGCTCGACGAGCCGATTGATTAATTTAAGGCGTTGATCAGATTTTGTATTTGGAAGTGCTTTGACTAAAAGTTGCCGTATGAACTGACTGTAGAATTCAGCCTCACTTTCCTCGTCAATTTTTTCTAGAGTTACACTGAGTTCAGGATGATGCAGTAATAGCTCCTCGAGTTCTTCATCAAGAACTCGTTCGTATATTCCAATTGGTAAGTCTTCGGGCACCACAAGTTGATAATAAAATTCTAAGCACTCACCCTCTCGCATCTCCACATCAATCCCTCTCCACTGGGATGAAAAGCTGGATCTTTGGGAAGGAGAACTGATTTTCCGGAAAGTTCGAGAAGTTCTTTTTCGCCGGTGGAACGACGGGCGTCGAGGATTGAAGCGACTTTCCAATAATGGTCGGGACATGGTGCTATGAGATCACGATCCATGGCCCAGTGATGGTTTTTACAGAGCGCAAGACCGTTGGTGGGGTGGTCATTCCGGCTCTGTGAAAAAGGAACCAGATGAGCGGCATCAATGAAGGAGATGTCATTTCCTGAAGGTAAGCGAATGCGCAGCCCACACGCTGCGCATTGGTGGTCGTAGATTTCGAGGATTTTGCGGCGGAATGCGGGAGAGCGGCCGTATTCGGAAGCTTCCTCAGCGACCTTGGAGATTGATTGATGATTGATGATTTCCGATTGTTGTTTTTTGATCGATAAGAGGGATGGGAAATAGCGGGAAATGATCGCCTCGCGCATGAGGTGGCGATTTGCCTGAATGGCAATGAGGAATTCAAAACCATCAGTGAAGCGGGCGAAGACTTTTCCGAGATCCGAAACACGAATTTCTCGCCGTATCGGGGTGGTTCCATCAGACTCAGTTGCAAGCCAAAATCCGTCGCCTGCGAGATAGCGGAAGGGAAGATCGGGATTATTCTGATCGTTGTGTTTTTTCACAATTTGGAATCGCGTGGTAAAACGGTCACGTAACTCCTGGCACCATGGGATGCGATCCGGCGTCGCCAAACCCTCATCGATCAGATCAAAAGCTGCCAAGAGAAGAAGAGGCTTGTGCGGCCTCTCATGTGGACTTCCCTCATCGGTCGGCGTGACGCCGACATTGAGGTCGTAGAGTCTTTCAATGGCTACATCGAGTTTCACTAAAATATCAAAGGGGTGAATTGAAAGATTGGGAAGGTTAAAAGAGTCGATCTGAGACTCTTCAATGGAGTTTCACCAGCGGTTGCTTCCGCTTTTTTTATTCATCACGCAATCGCGTGCGAGATCCACTTTGCGGAAACCGCAGCTGCTCCAAGTGAACTGTTCATTCTCCACAAGAACCCTGAGACCCGTGATAAAAACTCCCTGATGTCCATCGCTGGTATACTTGATGCCTTCGACGTGGTAGATGGTATTTTCCCGAAGAGGACCATCAGATAAGGTACACGCTGGCTGCATTATCCTTGAATAGAACGGGGCTGATAGATCGGTGTTGATGGCGACAACTCGATCGCCGGGAGCAAATGTTTCCATGGTTAGTAGGTGGTTGGATTTTAAAACAAAAGGGTCAGCCAAGTTTTCCAATCGTTTTAAAACACCGTGGGGATCTTGGTGTTTCTGCTGACGCAGATCGTGTGATCAGTGCCGCCGGCGTCAGGATGCCTATAACGCTTACGGTGGCTGTTTTGAAATCCATGAGGTGAATGGTGAAGAGTGAATGATGAAGAATGAAGAATGAAGAATGAATGGTGAAAAAATAAGAGAGCGATGTACTAATTAAAAACTACCAAGCCGAGCGAGTGGTCGCGAGCCATCATCCAAAGACAAAGTCCTGACCGGTTGGACGGAGCGCAGTGGAGTCAAACTAAGAACCAAGAACATGAATGATCCTTAAAGCTGGGGTCGGACATTGGTAGGGCTAGCCCTGATCTATTCTATTTTCATCGCCGCCATGACGCGTGCGATTCCAAGCTCGCTGGTATTCATTTTTTCGTCCAAATAGGAGGAACTGGCACCAGCGGAAAGCCATTGCATATGCTTGGAGTT
>JBILAN010000117.1:0-5714 GCA_044354135.1 Luteolibacter sp. | reverse complement strand
TTGGCCTGTTGTCCTACAAACATGGCTCGGTTCACCCCGCAAGTTGGCAATTTGTTCTACGCCAAGAAGAATGATAGAATCTTGGTCAATCTTTATGGCTCAGGTACCGGATCGATCGAGTTAGGCGTAAAAAACAAAGTAAGCATACAGCAGGAAACTTCTTTCCCTTGGGAAGGTCTCGTCAATCTGACTCTAACCTTGAATCAACCTGCTGAGTTTGATTTTTGCCTGCGCATCCCAAGTTGGGTAAGCGGAAAGCCGATTCCCGGAGATTTGTATAAATTCAGCGGTGAAGGGTCACCTCTGGCTACCGTAGTGGTTAATGGTAAGTTAATCAAGACAGCTCAGGATAAGAACGGGTATGTGAACATCCGTCGCACATGGAAAACCGGCGATGTGATCGTTCTAAACTTGCCGATGCTGGTGAATCGGGTGCATGCACACGATAACTTGCAGGAGAACAAGGGAAAGGTATCGCTGATGTACGGACCTATTGTTTATTGCTTCGAGGGCGTCGATAATCACGGTGTGGATTTATTCAACGTATCGTTGCCTGAGAATGTTGATATGATCACTGAACATAGGCCAGATCTATTGGGCGGCGTAACTCTGATCAAAACCACAGGAATGGATGCCGATGGCAAACCCGTGCCGCTAATTGCCATTCCTTACTATGCTTGGGCGAATCGCGAAAAATCTCCAATGAATATCTGGCTTCATGAAAAGAAAAATTAATTGAGAAACATTATCACATAACAAAATGAAAAAACGTAAAATTTCCTTAAAATTTATATCTATACTAATATTTTCAGCGTTCTATTTGAGTGGCTGTATCAGTATTGATGCGGCTGAAACCAGTAAAAAACTGTTAGTTTATGTGCTAGCGGGGCAGTCGAACATGCAAGGACACGCAGAGGTTTCAACTTTAGCGTATTTACCTAAAACCGCGTATATTCCAACGAAGGAGGAATGGGCGTTGTTAACGGCTGGGATCGAGCGAGAGGTCAGGGTGAAATCCGAAGCAGCCATCCGTGAAAACCTTCTCAAAGACCCTGAAAACACAAAAATTCCTAAAAATGATTTCAACACCTTGCTTACGAATAAGATCAATGAGGAAGCAGCGAAGATAAGAAGCGAGCGTTACGAAGTATTCAAAAAGCGCCAGACCGATCCCGCGCGTGCGGCCCGTGACAAGGAGTTGGCTGCTATTTTCACGGCGAATCTGAAGGAAGAAAAAATCCACGAAGCCGTTGCTGCCGGAAAAACCTTAAAAACCTCACTTGAGGTTGGAAATATGTGGGTTGAGAAGATAGGGACTCCTGTCGGTAAACGCACCTACATCGCCGCATATGGTGGTGTGAATCGCGGCAATGAACCCGGATTGGCCTCTGGTCCGTTGGCCACCGGTTATGGAGCCAGACCTACGGCATTCGGTCCTGAGTATGCGTTCGGGATCATGATGGAAAAGAAGCTGAATCAGCCTATCTTGATCATCAAAACTTCCTGGGGCGGCAAATCACTTCATTACGATTATCGCCCGCCATCGGCAGGCCCCTATCAACCGACTGCCAATGAGAAGGGTCAGTTGGAGCGTTGGAATGCTACAAAAGCCACATGGGACAAATATATTTCAGAAGGTGGCAGTGCCCAAGTGATGGCTCAAATGGAAAAAGACATGAAGGCGCTTGAGAATGAGAAGCGCAACTTACAGGCATCGCTTTCCAAATTGCCCAAAGAAGAACAGGCGCCGGTTCAGCAAAAGATCAATGAGATGAATGCAAAGGGCAAACAGATGAGGGAATCATTTATCAAGCCTCCAGGCGATATGCCATCTCAAGCCGCCGCTGGATTTTATTGGAAGGAAATGACGACCTTTATCAATAAAGTATTGGCCGATCCTAAAGCCTATCATCCTGAATATGATGCTAGTGCCGGTTATGAAGTTGCGGGTGGAGTGTGGTTTCAGGGGTTCAATGATCAGTTCGATCCCGAGTATTACGGCAATTATAGCAGCAACATGGTTCACTACATTAAGGATCTCCGCAAAGAAGTAAAAACCCCCAATATGCCGTTTGTCATCGGGATACTTGGCACAGCTGCATTTCCCGAAGATGCTCTTGCTAACAATGTGGCAAATGCTCAGCGTGAGGCGGCCAAAAATCCTGCTTTGGTTGGCAATACGGTTGCAATTGAGAGTTGGCCGCTAACCACTCCAGAGGTTGCTCTTTGGCGGATCAAACGTGAGGCGGTCCGTGCCAATGGAGGTGAAAAAGGTGCTTACGATAAAGCTGAGAAGGAATGGATTCTCCATGGTAGCAATCAAGGTTATCACTACGATGGAAGCGGCCGTTTCTTCATCCGTCTAGGTGATGAAATTGCCAGTGCCATGTTGAAAATGAAGAAATGATACTCTGATAAAAAGATCATGGATAGCTATAACACGAAGCTGATTTCAGATCCATCAAACATCCAACTTCTGAAGAGATTGGGTATGATGTATGAAATTAGGCCGGAATGTCTGAATGCCTACCGGATGCTTCATGCAGAGGACAATAAAGCTATACGTGACTTGTTGCTGAAATATCATATGAGGAACTATTCCATGTTTCTGAAACAAATCGAAAACCGATGGCTAGTATTTGTCTATTGCGAGTATGTAGGGCGTGATTTCGTATCGGAGATGAAATCACTCAACATGGATGTGAGATATCAAGAATGGCAGAATGCCTATAGGATGATGCACGATTCATCGACTAACAATCAGGAATGGAATGTCATGGAACAGATATTTTTTAATCCGTGAACTTATTGGCTTCGGGATGGACAACACCTTTCTCGCTTTTTAGGTTCTGACTATGTTCAACATCGTATTGGTCGAGCCAGAGATTCCCCACAACGCAGGAGCTGCTGGTCGGCTCGCGCTTGCGACAGGATCGGCGTTGCATCTGATCAAGCCCTTGGGATTTTCGCTTGATGATAAGTATGTGAAAAGGACTGGCTTAGATTATTGGCAGGCCGTGGATCTGCATGTCTGGGAATCGTTTCAGGAATTTAGAGCTGCAATGTCCGGAAAACGGATGTGGATGCTTTCGACCAAGGCTGATAAATCTCCATGGAATGCGCAGTTCTGTCCGGGTGATTGTTTGGTTTTTGGGAGAGAAACCAAAGGTTTGCCAGAAGAGATGATAAAAGCAGCAGGGGATGCGGCTTTGAAAATACCCATGGTCCCAGGTGGAACAAGGAGCCTGAATTTATCGACAGCAATCGCTATCGTTTTGTATGAAGCTGTCAGGCAGCAGTCACCAGAATGGTGAATGAGAACTTATTTTTGAATGATAGATATTTGGTTGAGATTTGTGATCTGGAGAAATTTATCTGTGTTTGTATCAAAGCTGAATAGACCGTTTGCCAAAAGTATTTTCCGAAACGACCGAGTCCGTAGCCCTCGGATTCTAGGCGTGAGGAAGGAGTGGATAAACATCCACGACTGACGAACAACAACGAAACCGTGGGTTTACGGGCCGGAACTCCAAATCAAACATCCGCGCAGCGGCTAATCATCCAAACCTCAAAATCTCCTCGTTTCGGAAAAGACTTTTGGCAACCGGTCTAAGTCCTCAATTGAAACTGATTTACCAACGAATGGTTCAAATTTTTTGATATCGAATTCGTCTGTTTAGCTCAATTTATGAGCTACAGACAAAGTTGGCCAGGCTGGTATGGCATGGCAAATAGTAGAACCATTGCATTTTCATCTTTGTTCATTTTGCCCGCTCTTAATATCCCTTTAAATTGGATTTGAATTCCTGTTTTGAGACTATCTATCGAATCTGCTTCAACGAGCCTCTATTTTTGATTTTGTGCATCGCTTGTGTTCTTATCTGTCTTTTCTTCTACGACGATATGCTCACGTTTGGAAATATAGACGAACTGAAAACTATTATCTTTTTGCCTAGATACGCTTCCATTGAAAGTAACTGTTTTTCCCACAAGATGCTGGAATTCTGCTTCAATTTTTTTAAATGAAATATTGTCGTGAGGCCCGTTTTCGAATGGACTCGGATAAGTCACAACCTGAATTTGTTTGAGGTCGATAGGATCAGAAAATGAGATGTATAGCCCGCCCCCGGGCTTGGGAATTTTAACTGATTTCACGACTCCTTTAACTGTTACTGGCTCTTTCAATTCTAGTTTTGCAATAGCCTGAGTATCATCAGGCGTGAAGATGAGTCTTGCTTTTGATTTTTCAGGAGTATTCGGCTTATCATTAGACTTTGTAGCGAGTTTGATTTGTGTCTTTTCGGTGATTTTGACGAAAGGTGGTCTATCGTTGAAACTTTCTGTGTAAACTGTCCCGCTAAAAACCAAGTTTTTGCCTATGAGTTTGGCGAATTCTTCTTCTGTGAAGGCTGTTCCATCATATTCGTTTCCATGAATGACGACACGGATATCCGATTCAACATCAGGATCGGAAAAGGAAAGATAGATGCTTTTTCCGGTGCTTGAGAATTTTGCAGATTTAACGATACCTTTGAAGGTAACTGGGTCGCCGACATCGAGAGTTCTGATGATTTCCGCATCACTGGATGTTAGAAAGGATGAAGTAGGCGCTGATGATTTGTAAGGGTGATTTACTGGTAGGTTTGCAGTCGTTCCCCATTTGTGAGCGAGATAGCCTTCCAATTTTTGGCGAGTGGCTTCGTCCACCGTTCCATTGATGATGATGAACTCACCAAGGGTTGCATCTTGAAAAGAGGTTGTAACGCCTCCCACTGTGATGTTGCCAACGGTGGCTACGGCGTGACCTGAACTGTCACCATTGAGGAGACTTCCGTTTTGGTATACTTGTTGTAGATTATCAGTTGTGGAGGAGTAGAAACTTGCGAGCACTGTATTGCCTGGCATGACTCCGTAATTAGTCGTGCTAAGGCGAGTTGTACCAAGAATGACCCCACCACAATCGAAATACATAAACTTATCACCATAAGGGGCTTGGGCATTCCAACGACTTGAGTGATTCTCTGACCCCGTTAGAGAGAACAGGGTGCCATTTTGTATTGAATCAACTTTGTAAACTGCGATAACAAATGCGTTGCTGACTGAGGCACCGAACGGATTCTTTGACATCGTCATCACGTCATCGGTGAAATCCAAGGCATTGATGTTATTGATCTTTCCTACCGTGCTGGGTTGTCTTGCCGACAAGCTCTGAGATAGGTGCAAGCCATTGCCGCTCTTGTCCCGCCATTGACTGACTGTGCTTGATGAAGCATTCATCGTACTGGCATCCGCCGCATCATACCAAGCCGTTGTGGAAATTTCGTCTGGAGACCAAAACCTTATATTTTGTGGAGTTCTCTCTGTTTTCTGAGTGGGTTTCTCTTCTGTGGGTAGGTTTAAAAAAGTATCCGTTTTTGGAGACGATGTTTCTGGCGATGATTCCTCAGGAACCTTTTTATCCGTCTCTCTGGTTTTCTCGGTTTTTTTCGGATCTTTATCTGTAGGGGTTTTATCTGTCTGATCTAAAGGTTCTAGGTTTTTCCTGCTAGCAGTTTCGGATTTCTCGTCATTATTGTTCCCTAAATCGAGTGTCTTTGTGGGAGGTTCCGGATCTGGAGTGACTATCTCAGGTATCGATACTAATGCAGGATTACTAGCTGGATCGTATACCTCACTCTCAACAGTTATGATCTGGTTTGTTTCTTTGGTTCTCT
>JBILAN010000047.1:0-18650 GCA_044354135.1 Luteolibacter sp. | reverse complement strand
GACACAGATAGACACGGATAATCAAAGAGTTATGAATTTTTTCAGTCTCACCTTTTAGGTGAATGAAGAATTCTTTCTAATCCTCTTAGCATCAGTGTTAATCAGTGTTAATCAGTGTTAATCAGTGGTTCATTTTCCTCTTTAGGTTTACAGAAGATAACGAAGGGCTGGAACAACCCATTCTTTATCTGCGTCCATCTGCGTCTATCTGCGGTTCCATTTTTTAGAACCAGCCTCACTTCACTCCCCAAAGTTTTTTGACCAGCGCGGCCATTTCGGGATCGTGCTTTTCGAGTTCCTCTCGGGTGTAGGGATAGAAATCGTTTCTAACAAAAAATGCCTCGGTGGCTTCCGCGAAGTATTCCATCGGATCGGTCATGGCATAGGCGCGATCCATCCGTTTGTTTCCCTTTGAATCCACGCGTTCGACCTTGTCATAGGTTCCGCTGGCTTTCGCTTTGTTGTATGCGGCAACCAGTTCTGGATTCTCAAATCCTTTCGGCAGGAAACGGTTATGGTAAGCGTGCGCGAGCTCGTGGAGCGCGAAGTTCGGCATGCGTTTGGTGTCTTCCTCGAAGGATTTCACGTTGGTGAACTCGACCGCCTTGCCCATCGCAGGATCGCGACCGTTGTTTTTCAACCAATCGGCATCCGGATGGAATTCCGCTCTCTCACCGAATTTCGGATAGGGTTGGGAAAAATAAAGCGGTACTTTTTGCAATTCCGCCACGGCGGCGGGCGGAACGAGTTTGATGATTTCATCGAGCTGGACCTTTAGCATTCCCAGCGCCTTTTCCGTAGCTGGCTTGGTTTTATCGGCAAGAAGATCTTTGTTGATGAGAACATTCCAACCGGAGATCTGACGGATATCGCGCTCAATGCCATTTTCTGCATTGATATTGCGAGCCAGAGCTTCGGCACGAATCTCTGCTTTCACTTTTTGCAATCTTTCCGGCCAGACAAAGGTCGGGGCTTTCGATGGATCGTAACCTTCCATGTGACCTGTCAGACGTGTGACCGGCTTGGTGTATTTCAACTCGGTATCGCCGAAAACTTCGCGGCACAACGCCGCGAGGCCGGGATCATATTCCAACAACTCCGCACGGGTGTTGACGTGATTGTGATCGTGATCCGGCTCGCGGTTGTTATCGAACCATGACTGCACGCCTTCCGCAAAATACTCCCTATCGTTGACCGATGCGTATTTGCCTTTCCACAATCCTTTGGCCATCGCTTGGTCGTAGGTCTTTTTCAAACGGGCATCGAAGGTGGGATCGAGATTTTTGACTCCTCTCAAATGAATGTTGTGCGCGATTTCATGGATCAGAATGCTTTCGGTGGAATAGGGATCGCCGGGATAACCGAGCAGGTTTTCTTCCCCGCAGGAACAATAAGGATCGGTCTCGCTGCCGCCGGTGCCACGTGCACGCGCATCCCAGAAATCTTTCGGTTTGAGATCGGCGAAGTCAGGAACATCGGTGGTGAATTCGTTCCAAGCGATGATGGAAAGCCGCGATCCACTCTTGGTCATCGCCGCGCGGATGTCGTTACGTTTCACCAACATCATATCGACGAGGTAAGCCGCCTCACGCAGCGCGTAGTCATTCACCGTGCCGGAAGCGATGATGGGGTAACCCTTGGCATCGATATATTTTTTGTAAAACGCAGGAGCTTTCAACTCCGCGGGCGGCGCGGTGATCTCACGCACCGCTTTTGGCGCTTCCGCATGAAGAGAGGTCATGAAAGCGGAGATCAGGAGGAACGGGTATTTCATAAGGAGATGTGAATGCCACCTACGAAAGAGCCTGAGATGCTTAACGCAAGCAGAATCAACCCATCCACCCAAGGAGGAGCAGCCCCGACGCATCGGGGCTGCCCTGCCACCTTACCGATTTGAAAAAAGGCGGCAAAATGTCGCCTCTTCTTGGGGTCGTCTTATTCGACCAAATCTACTCTCCCGCGGGCACGAGTTTTTCTCCGCTCGCCGGAGCTTCAAGCTTGGCTCTTCCCGTCAGAAAACCGTGTTTCACCAGGAACTCGTCGGCGGCGATCAGAGTCACGCTGCGCCATGGATCTTTGTTGAAAAACGAGTGATTTTGTCCGACGGCAATTTGCAGATCGATGGTTTTGGTGGCTAAAGATTTCCATTTCGCATGAGCGACATCCCAACCTTTTTTCCAAGTATCCTGATCACCGAAAAAGACGATGGCTGGCGGCTGGTCCGCTTTGAGGTGGGTGAGGATTTCGATTTCAGGATCGGTTTTGTCTGAATCCTCAAAAGCGGGGTTGAACCAGAGGTAAGCGACCACGCGGGTGTCGATGTCTTTCGGATCGGCGGGGTCGTTGAGGCCGGGATTCATCGTGGCAAGCGCGCTGATGTGGCCACCCGCGCTGCCGCCCCCGGCGATGATGCGCTTCGGATCGATCCCGAGTTCTGCGGCGTTTTGCTTGAACCAACGGATCGCGCTTTTCGCATCGGTGACGCAGGCGCGTTTTTTGGATTCGCCCTTTGCCAGCTTCTGCATTTCTGCTTTCCCAAGCATTTGATATTCCGCAGTGGCGCAAACAAGTCCGCGGCTGGCGAGATAATCGCAGGCGTATCGGAATTGACTGAGGTTACCACCCTGCCAACCACCGCCGTGGAAAAAGATCACGCCGGGAACTTTGGACTTCGCGGGATCGTGATTGGGTGGAAAGAAAATCTCCATCTTCCGCTCGATGCCTGCGGAGGTTTTGTAGACGAAGGGTTTTCCTTCCGGACCCTCGAACGGCGCGGCATGCGCCAAAGCAGAACACAGGAAAAGACAACAGAAACAGAACAGGGATTTCATAAAATAGAAGTGAATTGAAAGCCTGATCTGAGCAAGAATTTAACCACGGAGTGCACGGAATACACGGAATTAGTGTTCACACGCTAATCATTAAATTTGAAATATATACATACAGCGAACTCAAAGCACCAACACAGCACTTTAGCGCCCACTCCGTGTATTCCGTGCACTCCGTGGTTGGATTTCTTAATTTTGTGGTTCTGCAGGCGCTTGGTAAATTTCTTGATGGAAATATTTCTCCATCCACGTAAGACATCACGAAATGAAACCGATCACCTACCTTATCGCCGCTTCCCTCCTGTTTTCCTTGCCCGCTGCTGCGGCGGAAAAAATGAAAGCCCTCATCGTCGATGGACAGAACAACCATGCGGTCTGGCCGAAATCCACGGTAATGATGAAACAATATCTGGAGGACAGCGGGTTGTTTGAGGTCGAGGTCGCTCGCACCAAGTTCATTTCGAATTACAAACGTGAGGAATCTTGGTTACCATTGGCTGGTGCTGGCGAATCGGAAAAATCTGAGAAACCCGTTCCGGATCCGAACTTCTCGCCTGACTTCTCGAAATACAAAATCGTGGTCAGCAATTTTGGTTTCGGTGCCGCCGATTGGCCAGAGCAAACACGGAAAAATTTTGAGGAATACATGAAGAACGGTGGCGGCTTGGTGGCCGTTCACGCGGCAAACAACAGCTGGGGCAACTGGCCGGAGTTCAACAAGATGATAGGCCTCGGTGGTTGGGGTGGCCGCAACGAAAAATCCGGTCCTTATGTCTATTACGATGCCGAAGGCAAAGTCGTGCGCGATGACAGCGCCGGCAAATGCGGAAGCCACGGCCCGCAGGGCGAGTTCCTCATCACCATGCGCGACAAGACCCATCCGATCACCAAAGGTTTGCCAGATTTCTGGATGCACACCAAGGACGAGTGCTATTCCAACCTGCGCGGTCCTGCGGAAAACATGACCATCCTCGCAACCGCAGCCGATACCCCAGCACTCCAAAAAGCCGGCCGTTACGAGCCGATGCTGATGGTGCTCGATTATGGAAGAGGCCGCGTCTTCCACACCACCCTCGGCCATGATAACGAAGCCTTCGAAGGCGTCGGTTTCATCGTCACGTTCCTCCGCGGCTCAGAATGGGCAGCAACAGGAAAAGTCACACAGGAGATTCCCAAAGATTTCCCGTCTGCGGAAAAATCCGCAACGCGCGGCTTTGAGCTGAAGAAGTAAAAACCCGCCAGAGGCATTGGCCCGCTGGGAACGCGAGTCTGTGACTCGCTGGTCAATGAAGGTTGAAAGTTTCGATCTCGGGAATTTTCTATGACGTCACATGGAAATGCGAGTTGCAAACTCGCGGTCCCAGCAGTCCAGAGCCTACGCCGGAAATGCACCTAGCATCAACTCCTCTTCCACTCACTTTTTTTGATAAACCCGCACGTAATCGATTTCGTATCGAACCGGAAACTTCGTTCCTTGCGGGCTGCCTGCGGCATCGCCGCCGATGGCAAGATTGAGCAAAAAGTAGTGCGGTTGTTGGAAGGGATTCTTCGGACCAAGGTCGCTTGCGTTGATGGTTTTTGTTAGATCGATGGTATTAAGCAAGATGTCATCGACATAGAGATTGATCGATTTCTCATCCCAATCCATACGCCAGACATGAAACTTATCGATCCACTCGGGATCCTCGAATGATTTGATGGGTTTCTTGCTGCCATCCCATTTGGCTTTCCATCGTTCTGTTGTTCCCCAGCAGGCATTGGCCAGAATCTGACCTTTGTAGCATTCCATGATATCCACTTCACCGTTGCTCGGCCACTCGCCCTCGACTCCCAATGTCCAGATCGCGGGCCAGAGTCCCGGACCGGCCGGAGCTTTTGCGCACACTTCAAAGCGACCATACTTCCAACTCTGTAGTCCATCGGTCTTCAAACAGGAAGATGTGTATTCAATGCTCTGTCTGGATTGCTTCCAATCCATGCTGTCTTTGGAATATTGCGGATTCGGCTTGCTCACTTTCTGGCCCTCAATGATCAAAATCCCGCCTTTGCAAGTTGAGTTCTCTTTCTGATACCATTGGAGCTCGCGGTTTCTCTGAAAGCCCTCTTCAAAAACCCAATTCTTAGGATTCGGCGTACCATCCTTATCGAACTCGTCCGACCATACCAGTTTGTAACCTTTGTGTTGGGCGGGTTCGGCATGACAGATGGATAGCAAAGAAAGCGTAAGAATCGATATTATGAGCATTTTCATGATGTATATTTTTGAATAGTTTTAAAATTGACTTGATCGATCAATCGTAAAAAGCGCGCTGTCTATCAGATCGAGAGCGCTGTTGAAAGTTTCATCCACGTAGTAAAGCCCCCAAACCTGTTTTCCGTTCTTGTCGTCGGCTTCACGTTTCGGAAATCCTTTCAAATCTAACAACTGGTAACCGCGCGGCAATGAGTTGTCAATTTCCACCGCATAGACGAGCGATGCCTGGTTGTCATCCGGCTGGTTGATCTCAAGCAGAAGCCGATACGGTGACGATTCCTTGGAATCACCCGGAAGAATGTAATCGGCGGGATCGAACGAACCGTTAGGCGTGGGCGAGGTAACGGCATCAACTTCCTGTTCCGCTTCACGCTTCGCTTTTTCCCAACCCGCGTACTTGAAAGACCAGTAAGGAGTTTCGGTTTTTTCCTTTGGTTCAAGCAGGGTTTTGATGTGGTAGCCGCCCTGGTTTTCCAACCAGATCGCGACCTGGGGAGGCGGGCTGGTATCGTAGGACGGTCCGGTTTTGACATTGAGGCACATCCTGTATCTTGGCGAAGGGCTGTAATCGAACACCATTTCATCTTCACTCATCTCAAAACGTTCCATGGCTGGCCCGAGGTTTCCGCTTAGCGAGAGGATAGCTTTCACAGGTTTGGGTTGCCACCAGAATAAAAAGGTAATTGATGCGGTGACGATAAGAGCCACCCACAGGGTTTTGCTTTTCAGATAACTGGTGAGGGGTCGGCTGTTATTGAGGATGTGAAGACCGATGAGAGCGATGAAGAAAAAGCCCATTAGCGAGTGCAGTCCGATGATGCCGATGGAAAAAGGCTGAATAAACGCCAGCACACCTGTCACCGCGAGAACAAAAAAGGTCAGCGCGGTGAGTAGTGAAACAGCACGCCGAGGAAGCGTGCCGAGCTGGACTTTTTTTCTGTTAGACATTGCCCGGAATAATCGCGCCGTGCTGGCGGAGGAGATCGTGAATTTCTTTGAGCGGAACTTCAAGTGGCGTGATTCCTGATTTTGCTGCGAGTGCGGCGGCAACACCTGCAGCCTGCCCCATGCCCATGCATGAGGCTTGGACGCGCAAACCGGAGTTCGCCAGACGATCGCTACTCACGCAACGCCCAGCGACGATGATGTTCTTGCTGCCTTTGGGAATGAGTGCGCGCAGTGGAACTGTGGGAACGATGCCGGGCTTGAGCGGCTCTGGCTTCACTCCGTTTTTGGTATGGAGATCGACAGGATAAAACGCATAGCAGATCGCATCGTCGAATTTTTTACCAGAACGGTAATCGTTCACGGTGATCAGGGTTTCGCCATCGATGCGATAGCTCTCGCGGAAACCGGTTTCCGGCTGCATGTGCATCAGGCGCGCGCCTTTCTTTTTACGATGCGCCTCTAGAATCGATTTTCGACCTGTTAGATTGGCATGGGTTACGGTACGCGAGTTGGTGGAATCCGCGCCTTGGACATAGAGCCGGTGAATCTGGTTCCGGCCCGGATCGTGCGCTTCACCCATCATATAGAGATACGATCCCGGCTGTCGCTCTTCTTCGCGCAGACGCGGAAAACCTAACAGACCGACCACCTCCGCTCCGCCGGTGCAGTCGATGATTTGTTTGCAGTTGACCCGCCGCTTGGTGCCGAAGCCGATACACTCGACCTGCCAACCCGCTTCGGTTTTGGTCACGGTTTGAGGAAACTCATGATAGGCGATCTGGACGCCTGCTTGCTCACATTTTTCTTCCGCAAGAATCGCGTAGAGAAACTGGTTGATGAAGACTTGGTTCTGCCAATGTTGCTTCGGGACTTTGGAAAAATCCGGCATGGGCCCTTGATCGAGCTCCACGCTTTCCTTGACCAACTCCCAGCCTATGCCTGCGATGATTTGTTTTCCCCATGCGTCAAACAAGCCGGGAAACGCCACGCCGCCGGTTGTCATGGCGCCACCAAGTTGCGCACCGCGTTCGACAAGTAGGGTTTTCACTCCGGCGCGTCCGGCTTGGATCGCGGCAATGACTCCGGCGGTACCACCACCGACGACCAAAACATCGATCTCCTGGGTGAGTTCCGGTGCGGCTCCGTCTGGCACAGGTGCGGCATGGACATCCGAAGTGGGTGCAATCCCAAGGCCGAGACCTGCGGTTCCGAGAAGAGAATGTTGGAGAAAGTTTCTGCGGCTATTTTTCATCTGTGGTTCCATTCTTGGGCTTCTCAAAACATGGGGTGGCGCTGGAATTTTGCAAAGTGCGGATTTTCACTTCGCGCACGCCGGGGATTTTTTTCAGATGATCCACAGAACCCTCCCCCATCACACAAGCAGCGGTCGCCATGGCATCGCTGAGTTTTGCAGAATCAGCAATAACTGTAGCGGCAATTCTTTTCGTCAAACCAAGTCCAGTTTTAGGATCAAGCACGTGAGAATATTTAACGCCATCAATCTCAACTGATTGGTAGAGATCTCCAGAAGTCGAGACTGCTGTGTTGGAGAGCGTGATTATCTCATCACGTCGATTTTGATCAAAAGTTTGCACTGCAACATTCCAACCCTCGCGACCTGGCGGTGGACTTCCGAGCCGAATGTCGCCACCGGCGGTAATCATGGATTGCGGAAGCCCAGCAGCAATGAGTGATTCAAGCATTAGATCCGCCGCATATCCTTTGGCGATTCCACCCAGATCGAACACCATGTTTTTTTGATGCAACGTAACGCTAGAAGATTTCTCATCTAGGCTAAAATTTTTCCAACCGACTGCCTCGCGCGCGGTTTTGAGTTTTTCAGGATCTGGCAAGCGTTTGTGCATACGAGTCTCTCGCCAAAGCCTGGTCAGCGGACCTAGGGTGGGATCGAATGTGCCTTGAGTCATTTCTGAAATAGCGCGTGAATATTCTAACAAATCATAGAATAGAGGAGTTATTTGAATCAGCTGACCGACAGGCTTTGACGCAAGTTGGCTCAGCTCACTTTTTGGAAGGTAATCGGAAGCAACCTCATTCACTTTATCACCAATCGCAAATGCAGCGTCAGCAGCTTTTTGCGCAGTAGCTTGATCATCAGTGTAACATACTATCGAGAACCGCGTGGCCATCAGCTCGCGTTCGAAACTGAATTTTTCTCCCATCGCAACATGCGCGAGCGAAGCAAAGACAAACGAAGATGTCAGAAAAACATGCATAATCAAGGAATCCAGCCTTGTGTCTTGAGCCAGAAAACAAGGTCACGAGTCCACAGATGACCCTTCTCAGTATCCCCCTTGGTGCCGAGCCCCATGCCGTGGGCACCTTTTTGATACACATGGAAATCAAATGGGATTTTTTGTTTCCTCAGGGCACTGGCGAACAACATGCTGTTCTCAACCGGCACGCCGCCATCCTCATAGGTATGCCAGATGAAACACGGAGGTGTGTTTGCCTTCACTTGCAGTTCATTGGAAAGCAGAGCGACCAACTCTCCGGAAGGATTTTCTCCAAGTAGGTTTTTCTTCGATCCCTGATGCGTGAACTCTCCCATCGTGATCACCGCATAACACAGCACCCCCAGATCCGGTCGGGAACTCTGGCGCTCGACGGGATCCGCGTCATCCGCATTTCCCGCATCAAAATGAGTGAGCAAAGTCGATGCCAAATGCCCGCCGGCGGAGGAACCCATGATGCCGATTTTGGCGGGGTCGATATCCCACTCAGCGGCGCGCGCACGGACCGTGCGAACCGCGCGGGCAGCATCGTTTAACATCACGGGATGTCGGTATCCTGCAGAACCGAGGCGATATTTCAAAACGAATGCCGCAATCCCCTGTTCATTGAGAAACTTCGCATAATGAGAACCTTCATGTTCGGCAAGTCCGCCGTATCCCCCACCCGGACAAATCACCATGGCCGCCCGGGCAGCGCTTTTTTTTTCCGGCAAATATGGAGTCAGGGTCGGGATGTCTTTCGGAGTCTCACCCGTGGCACCCGGCGCTTTTCCAGACCACAAGGGCATGGGCTCGGCTGCGCAAACGGAGGCCCCCAACAGAGCGGTAAAAATCAAAATGTGCTTTATCATGCCAATGACCCTAGTTCGACTTTTGAAAATGAAAACCACGGATTCCGACGCACGGTTTCCAAAATTTTCAACCCACCGGGTCTGTTTCTCGAGAGTCCGTGCGGGAAAGGCCGCGAATCCAGATGAATGACCTTCGGGAGGGTCGGCTGGTGACGGTTATTTCGCTTGTTTGAGGATGAAATCGATCAACTCCGGGCACTGAAAGAATTCGGGGTCGACCTGATGGCCTTTGCCAGCAATGATTTTGACCTGGATCGATCCGCCGCCAGCTTCGTAGCGCTCTTTGAGGATCTTGGTATTCAGATCGTAAGGCACCAATCGATCGATATCCCCATGCACTGCGAACATGGGCACCTTGTTCGCCAGCAAGCCTTGCAAATTGTCGATCGGATTGAACTCGGCGAGCTTGCCAACGAGTTCGGTTTCGGTCATCGAGAAATCCGCGAGGGTCTGCGACTTCGAGCTTTTCAGCGACCAACTCGCGAGATTGCAGACCGGATAAATACCAACCCAAGCGCGCACTTTGTCGGGATTCCTGAAAGCCCATGCGAGTGTCATCATGCCGCCGCGACTCTGGCCTAACAGGATCGGTTTCGGCGAGTAGCCGCGCTTCACCATTTCATCATAAAACAAAGTGAACTTGGCGGTGCTCGCTGGCGAACCGCGCACTTCACCCAGATCAAATCCCGCAATGCTGATGCCCGCCTTCGCACAGGCCTCGTAATAGCCCTTGCGCTCGGCCGGATTCAAATTCCCAATGGTCGGCGCATACCACAGCCAAGGCTTTCCCTCCGCAGGCTGAGGCGCTTCGTAAACATAGGCTTTTCTGCCATCGATCTCAAATATTGCGGGGGCTTTTGGCAACATGTCTTGGGCCCTGACCGACAACGCAAGACAGAAACACGCGAGTGCTGTCAGCGTGATGGATGAATGCGCGAGGGTTCCGCGGATCATGGATCTTTGTATCATATTTTTTAATAACGGGGGTGAATGAATGCCGACCAATTCATTTTTCAAGCGCCGGAAACATGCCCTGCAGCGCGGCTCTCTGGAAAGAAAAAAAGGAGATGCCGACAGCATTTGCCGCGTATGCGAAAACCGCCAAGGCAAGGGCAGGAAAGCTTCTGGATACAAACGGGTATTTCCTGTATCCAACGATCATGAAAAAGGTTCTGTGCATTTTGGAAAACAGTTTTGAGGAAATTGAAGCGATCACTCCCGTGGACTTGCTTCGCAGGGCGGGTTTGGAAGTCGTGATGGCTGGAGCTTCCTCATCGGATGTGGTGGGAAGATCCGGCATTCAGGTTCGCACGGATATGCGCCTGGGAGATCCGGGCACCCTTGACTTTGATGCGCTGCTTCTTCCTGGCGGGCCGGCGGTCATGGCATTGCGAAAAAATCCTCAGCTTTTGGATTTGATCCGGTGCAGTGCGGCGGAGGGAAAAATCATCGCGGCGATCTGTGCCGCGCCATTGTTGTTGCATGATGCCGGTGTTTTGGAGGGGAAAAATTTCACTGCGCATTTTTCGACCCGACCGGAACTCCCGACCTCCCGGGAAGCGCGGGTGGTTGAAGATGCGAATATCATCACCTCGCGCGGAGCGGGAACCGCCATGGAGTTCGGCCTCGCTTTGATCGTGAAACTGGTTGGCAAGGCCGCGGCGGATGAAGTTGCCGCGGCCATCATGGCCTGATGCTTGTCTGTCCTTGCATCTTGGCGCAAGGAAGGCTTGGCTACCCGCAATGAGCTCCGATGCCCAACAGGACTTCGCCTACGCGTTTTTAAGCATTCTCTTCGAGGGCGCTCCGTTCATCTTATTGGGAACGATCATCAGTGGCTTCATCGACATTTATTTACCCGCCGGAACGATGGATCGGTTTCTTCCGAAAAACCGCAACTTCGCGGTATTGGCGGCGGGTTTGATGGGCGCGGTTTTTCCGGTGTGTGAATGTGCGGTGGTGCCGGTGATACGCAGGCTGGTGAGCAAAGGCTTACCAGTGAGTTACGCGATCACTTACATGTTGGCCGCACCCATCGTAAACCCGATCACCGCACTCAGCACATGGAAGGCGTTTCAGGGTCAAGGGCCATGGATGATGACAGGTGGAAGAGTTCTGTTAGGTTATCTAGTTGCTGTGGGCGTAGGCTTAGTCATCGCCCGCTTTTCGATGCGTTCCATTCTACGCAAGAGCTTAGTTGATAAGATCGAGAAAGAATCATTAACCCCAAAAGCCGAGGAAAGCTCTTCGGGTTGCTGTGGACATCATCATGATCACGACCACGACCATGATCACGATCATACACATGATCATCCCAAAGAAGACGGACGTCTCGTTGCTGCGATGCGATCCGCACAGAAAGATTTCGTCGATGTCGGTGTTTATTTCACAATAGGTGTCGCGATCACTGCACTGTTCAATACAGGAATTGCTCCAGGCGCAGTCTGGCTGGATAGCCTAGCAGGAAATACGTTCATCGCCCCAGCCGCATTGATGGCTCTGGCATTTATTCTCAGCCTTTGCAGTACCTCCGATGCGTTTATTGCTGCGACACTCGCGAAATTCACTTGGGGAGCAAAACTCGCATTTCTCACCTTCGGACCGATGTTTGATGTGAAACTCCTCTTCCTTTATCAATCGGTATTGCGGAAAAAATTCATCATCTACCTTGGGGTGGCGCTCTTCGTCGTGATCTGGTTGGTATCCATCGCAGCCCAAAAATGGCTCATATCCTCATGAAACCCGAACTCCGCAGAATTCTATTTTCCCTAGCTGTCCTGCTCTGGGCTGCGGCTCTGCTGTATTTCTACGGATCGGGTCGAATTGCGAAATATCTAGTCGCTGATTTCCGACCCATCGCATTGATTGGCGGCTTAGGCTTGGCAGTATTAGGAACCTTCAATCTTCTAACAGCCCGGCAGACCGCAAGCTGCGGACACGATCACGCCGAGGGTGAAGAACACGATCATGAAGGTGGCGAAATGAATCCGCTCTTCTCTCTGATTCTGATGGTCGCACCCGTCGGGCTATCGATGCTGTGGACCATAGATGAATTTTCCCAAGCCACCCTCGCCCGCAAAGGATTGTATGATGGCGGCCCCAGCATTGAAGAAAGCAAGTTTTTCGCCACCATGCTGCCACCGCTGACCCTGGAAGAAATTGAAAAGGGGCATCGCCGCACCTCCGATGGCTACCTAGAATTCAATCTGATGGAATTGTTTTTCGCGACCGGAGATCGAGAGCTGCAAGGTTTAATCAATGGTCTGGCAATCGAAACAGAAGGCCGAATCGTTTCTGAGAAAGTCAATAATCCGAACGGCACGAGAATGCGATTGTATCGGGTTTTCATGACTTGCTGCGCGGCCGACTCACGAGCGATTCCCATCATTTTGGAATTCGGTAAAGAGCCGCCTCTGCTCCCTGAAAACGGCTGGGTGACAGTCGCCGGCAAAATGAGTTTTCCCGAAGAAAACGGGACTTTGCAGCCGGTGCTGCATGTGGATCGCGCCACAGTTGCAGAGGAACCCATTGAGGATAAGTTCCTACGCAACTGATAAAACCGACATAGTCTTGCGGTAAAATAAACGCCCGACTTAACATCAAATCCATACCCATTTCAGGTCAGTCACTTTTATTGAACATGAAACCAACAATCCTTCTCTCAAGCATCTTTTTATCAGCCGCAGCTCTGGTCTTCGCTGATATCCAAACTTTCGAAGGCGATGGCTTTGGCGCTTGGCAGACAGAAGGCAAGGCATTCGGTCTATCCCCCGTCCACGAGAAACTCGATGGAATGGAAAAGCCGTTCACAAATTTCGCCAACGATGCTTTCGCTTTATCCGCTCACGGCGGATATGATGCGGTGGGAACCTTGACTTCGCCAGAGATCAAGATCCAGAGCGACTACTTGATGTTCCTCGTCGCTGGTGGCGACAATCCGGCGAAATTAGCAGTGCAATTAATTATCGACGGCAATGTCGTTATGGAGACAACAGGCAAAAAAAGCCAAAATTTCAGCAACGTTGTTTGGGACATTAAAAAATTCAAAGGTAAGAACGCACTGATCCGCATCGTGGATGATGCAAAAGGTGAATGGGGCTACATCGCTGTAGATCATTTCATGCAAGAAAACTATGCGAACTCGAAATTTCCTCCCTCTACCAAAAAAGGCAAACCTTACGCAGAAGGCCTTGTTACCTCTCCTGTGCTTGCTGGTGCGATGATTCCAAAAGATAGCACGCTCGTCATCGATGCGACCTTTAAAAATGAAGGCATCAAGTCTCCGACCGCTCTGACCTTTGACGACAAAGGAAATGTGTATGTCGCAGAGACGCATCGTTTCCGCCATGGAATCGAAGACGATCGAAATCATCTCTATTGGTATCTGGACGATCTCCAAGCCATGAAAGTTGAAGACAGACGCGCGCTTCATAAAAAATGGGATAAGAAGCTATCGAATAAATACATGACCGAAGTTACCGAAGTCATTCGCAAACTATCGGACACCAATGGCGATGGAAAAATCGATCAGTCCAATGTCTTTGCCGACAGCTTCAATGATGTCGTGGATGGCACTGCAGCGGGTATTTTCTATTACGATGGTGCGATTTATTTTGCATGCATTCCGAGGATCTACAAAATGTTAGATGAAAATGGAGATGGCAAATCGGATAAAAATGAAGTTGTCCAAGATGGCTTCGGCGTTAGGATTTCGCTCTCCGGTCATGATTTGAACGGATTCACTCTGGGTCCTGATGGAATGATCTACGGCACAGTTGGCGATCGCGGCTACTCGTTCACCACAAAAGAAGGAAAAACCTATCACTACCCGAATGAGGGTGCATTGTTCCGTTTCGAACCGGATGGCAGTGGATTCGAGATCGTGCACACCGGCCTACGCAACCCCAAGGAAATCGCATTTGATGAATTCGGAAATGCTTTCACGGTCGATAATAATTCCGACCAAGGTGATGCAGCGAGGATTGTCTATCTCGTGGAGGGCGGCGAAACCGGATGGCAAATGGAGCACCAGACGATGCACACGTTTCATCGCCAGATCGGACTGGAGACCCGCCCCCTAAGCCGCTGGATGGATGAGAAGATGTGGGAAATGCGCAACGAAACCCAACCCGCTTACATTCTACCTCCTTCTGCACTTCTAACATCCGGACCATCAGGTCTCACCTATCATCCTGGCACAGGTTTTCTCAAGAGTGAAAAGGGCAGATTCCTTATATGCGACTACAGAGGTGGTGCGGCCACTTCAGGCATCTGGTCTTTTGAAATGAAACCCGATGGCGCTGGCATGAAAATGACAGACGCCCGAAAATTTCAATGGGGAGTCGCCGCAACCGATGTGGAATATTCATTTGATGGCAGGGTTTTCATCACTGATTTCGTTACTGGCTGGCAATCTCACAATGACGGCCGTCTGCTCTCCCTCAATGCTGGTGAAAATCTCTATTTGCCAAACGAAACCCGAGAAGCCGCCAAGTTGATAGCCGAAGGATTTGACCAGCGCAGCTCAGCCGAACTTGAAAAATGGTTAAGCCACGCAGACTCCAGAGTCCGCCTCCGCGCACAAGTCGCTCTGACCCGGAAGCCAGATGCGATCTCTAGCTTCCAAAAAGCCATCAATTCCAACGATCTCATTACTCGTATCCACGGCATTTGGGGCATGGGAATCATAGCTCGCCGCGGTGCCACTCCATCGCCAAAAGGCGAATTCACTGAAGTGTCCAATTTTGCAAGCTTACGTGAAAAAGCCGCAGCAGCATTAACACCACTCCTAAAAGATTCATCGCCTGATGTCCGAGTCCAAGCCTTGCGCGTGATTCGCTACGCACCTGTGAAACCAGAAACCTTATCACTTACTGCACTGCTCAAGGACGATTCCGCAGCGGTTCGCTTTGAGACCGCAATCACGATAGGAAAGATGAAATCTAACAATCATTTCAATGATATCATTGAGTTCATCAAAACGAATGACAATCGTGATGCGTATATCCGCCATGCTGGAATTTACGCCCTCGAACACATTACCAGCAGCCCGAGCCAGATTGCCGATTTGGTGAAATCAAATTCGCCAGCCATTAGGCTTGCAGCGGTTGTCGCACTACGTCGCATGAAAAGCGATGAGTTGAAACGTTTCATCAACGACTCCGATCCTTACATTCAGGATGAAGTCATCCGCGCGATTGACGATCTGGATATGGTGGATTTGAAACCACTTTGCGCCGCTCTTTTAGATAAAGCTTCCGCTCGAAAATGGGCACCTCTCATGCTGCGCCGTCTGGTAAACCATGCTTATCGGGACGGGTCGGCAGAGAATGCGGATAGAATTCTCAACATCATCTCGGATAAGGAAACACCAGAAGTGGTAAGAACAGAAGCACTTCGACTTCTCGCCTTATGGGAAAAACCCAATCCAGCCGATCCTGTGAGCGGAAAATGGCGGCCTTTAGCACCGCGAGCGTTGGATACATTGAAACCTTCATTACTCAAAGCCATACCAAAGCTTTTAAGTGCCAATGAACAGGCACTCAGTGGCGCTCTTGATCTCAGTATGACCTACAAGCTCGGTGCTGATTCGATCAGTTCGGATAAATTACGTGATTACCTTTTCAATGACAAGCTGCTTCCTAGCACGCGCTCCAAAGCTCTCGCGGTATACATCTCGCGCAAAGAAAAAGACCTGCTCTCTGTACTTCAGAAACTAGCTGAAGATCCAATGGATGAAGTTGCAGTCAGTGCAATGAAAGGAATGGCTAGCATATCACCCGAAGAAGCCATCGCCGCTTTGGAAAAAGCCATCGCTTCTGGAGATGTGATCCGCACACAAAAAGCATGGCCTATTCTGGCAGCCATTCCCGATGCGGAGGCAGGAAAATATATCATCACTCATCTAACCAAACTACAGGCAGCAGAGGGAATTTCTCCAAGTGCCGTTGAACTCCTCGCTGCAGCAAAAAGCCGCAAGGAAGCCGAAGTGAAGAAAGCCCTCACAGATTATGACGCTTACTTTGCTGCAAAATCAGACACATACGCTAAATACAATATTGCGCTTGAAGGAGGAGACCCCGTGAAAGGTTTTTCACTTTTCAAATCTCTCCCTTCTGGCCAATGCATGCGTTGCCATAAAGCATCCGATAAAAGTAGCGCCGAGGGCGGAGACGCCGGCCCTAACCTTGCTGGCGTTGGTAAACTTCATGATCGAAAATATCTGCTTCAATCTCTTGTCAACCCAAGCGCAGTCGTCGCCCCCGGCTTCGGCATCACCGCCGTGACTTTCAAAAACAGCGCTAACCTCGTCGGTAATCTTGTTGAAGAAACTCCTGACAACATCACGGTCTCAACTCCTGATAATACTTGGTCGATCAAGCGCGCCGATATCGCCTCCTTCACTCCACCTGTCTCCGCCATGCCGCCTATGGCTGGTGTCGTAAAACCCGAGGAGCTCAGGGACTTGGTCGCTTGGCTTGCCAGCTTGGAAACGAAAACCAACACTCAGAAACCTGTCAAAGTTGAGACCTTAGATCCCGCCACTCTTTTGAAAGCTAAGTAAGTCTGATTAACTTATCTCACTAAGTCCTCCTCATACATGAGCTTGAAGCCGCTGCGATTCAGAATCGAAGTTGCAAAATCGTAGTCTTCAACATGCATGGCGAGAAGGGCTTGTCCCTGCGGACCAGGCATCATCGCGTAGGCGAAATCAACATTCGTTTCCGCGGTCATCAAGATATCCAGACATTGCAAAAGGCCAGGCCCTGCCTCTTTCAATGCGATGACCACGAGTTCACATATCATGTAAGGAATGCCCTTCTCGCTAAAAATCGCCTCCGCATTATCCGTATCAGAAAGCACCAAGCGCGCAATAGTCGCATCCCTCGAATCCTGAACACTGAGGCCAATCACTTCGATCGACGAATTGCGCAGCAATTTCACCAAGGATGCAAGCGCACCCACACGGTTCGGTATCATCACGGAAAACTGCCTTACTGGCGTACCGCTATCCGTCACTGCTTCGCCTTCAGATTGAATTTCGTGCTCCATGTATGCGTTGTTTGATTAGCCCCTTGGCCCGCGGAGGAGTAAAGTGCTTACTTCCCCACTAGTCACGTCTTCAATGATTAACTGTCCAGGACGGACATCGCTCACAACGAACTCTCGACCGTCCTCAGAGGTGAACTTCTGCCCGTTTTTAGCCAAGTAGCGCCGGCCCGTCACTGCGTCTTCGACCAAGGCCACTGGATCATGCCCAACGGCTGGACTGCCCGACCGCCAGTCCATTTTACGTCCGGTTTCCTTATCCTCAACCTGAACCACTCCGATATATATCGGCTGGCTGTTATTTAGTTTTCCGATTTCTGTGCGGGTCGAAACTTTAACAACCACCAACTTTGAATTTGGAATCGGGTCGCCAGCTCGCACGCTAATTTCTCTAGCAGACTTGCCACCCAAGCGTAGAGTCGCAGTATCTCCGTAAACTTTTTTGACTTCCACAGGAAGTTCACGCTGCGAATATTGTCGCATGATGATGGGTGAATTTTGCTTAGTAGAAGCAGTGGCTTTGCTGTTATCTGAAAAGTTCGAAATTTTAGCTCCTTCTAACATAACAACTTTGTCGGATGAACCACTGCCGACTGGTATATTTTTCTTCTCAACAGCTAACGTCATCGCAATTTGATCGTCCGAGTCCAATGCGATCGTCTCGCTCGAAAAACCTTTCTCTATCATTTCGGCGATATCTTTATGGTTTTTAGCGATCGCAAGACTTTGTGCGGTCTCACCGGATTCTGTGGTCGCGTGACGACTCGCTCCAACATCCATAAGGATCGCAACTGCCTCCTGATGACCGTTTTGCGCAGCCAACATCAATGGCGTACGACCATCGCTCATTCGCGCATGAACCGATGCACCGTAGTTAGTTAGCGTATCGATTGCCGCTGCATCACCTTCATAGGCTGCTAACAACAAGGCGGAATCTAAATCCTCGCGGTGATAGGGGGCTAACTCTTCGAGCGGTTTCACCTGATGCTGAGACACCGCCAACATCAGCGCCATGTAACCTTTGTTATCTTTCAATTTCGGATCGGCTCCCTGCTTCAAAAGCCAGCGAACCATTACCGACCGGCCCGATAACACCGCCAACATTAACGGCGTTCTACCTTCGTGGTCTGGGTCGTTGATGCCAACTTTCGCGTTTAACAAATATTCCGCAACATCGATGCTGCCAGCTTCCGCTGCCACGTGTAGGCTGTGTTGGCCATTTTCATCTCTCGCTTTAATATTGAAACCTGTCTTCGCCATTTTTTTGACAACCTCAAGATGATCCGCACGAATCGCCTTCAACCATCCTTCCTGTGTCATTGTATATCCAGCCTCTTGAACCTCACCATCAACCCGCTCTGCGTTCTTTCTACAAGCGACTGAACCTAGTAAAAAAAGACATGCCAAGATTTTTCCCAGAGGCTTCATGGCTTCCAAATACTTTAAAAATCTTATTAATTCAATC
>JBILAN010000116.1:0-5801 GCA_044354135.1 Luteolibacter sp. | reverse complement strand
CTAGCTTTATAGACCATTACACCCAGCAAAATTTCATCAAAATCCCATTTCCATTTTCCCAAACCACGACCATTATCCCCGCGCATGCTACCAATTCTCATCACAGGAAAGTCCGGCCGAATGGGCCTGGCCGTCGCCGAAGCCACCATCGCCAATCCCGGAACCGTCATCGCCGCGACCCATGACGCTGGTGAAGATCTCGACGCCGCCGTCATAGCCGCGAAGTGCATCATCGATTTCACCGTTCATTCCTTTTCCACCACCTTGGTCGAAACCGCATTGAAGCACAAAGTAGCCCTGGTGATGGGAACCACCGGCCATACCGATGCGGAACTTGCGACCATCCACGCCGCTTCAAAAATCATCCCCATCGTCCACGCCCCAAACTTCTCCGTCGGCGTCAACACCCTGTTCTGGCTCACCAGCCAAGCCGCTCGGATTTTGAAACAGGACACTTTCGACATCGAAGTCACAGAAATGCATCACCGCCACAAGATCGATGCTCCATCCGGCACAGCACGTCGGTTGCTAGAAATCCTAAACGAAGAGACCGGAACTTCTTACCAAGACGATATCGCCCATGGTCGCTTCGGAAACATTGGTCCTCGCAAACCGCGTGAAATCGGCATGCACACTCTGCGTGGTGGCGATGTAGTCGGTGATCACACGGTCATGTTCGCGGCCGATGGCGAGCGGGTGGAACTCACTCACAAAGCTTCGTCCCGCATGACCTTCGCTGCAGGTGCCGTGCGCGCAGCACTCTGGCTCCAAGACAAACCCGCTGGTCTCTACGACATGCAGGACGTGCTCGAACTTAAGTAAAATTTTCATGAAACTCATTTTTCCCGTTCTCATCGGAGCCCTTCTCTGCAGCTGCAAACGCGAGCAATACCCTATTCCCATAGGCGAAGGCGATCCTATAGCACCTCTAACAGCCGCGGCCAGCGGAACCGCAGTTAAAGCAACCGATGCCGCTCGCTCGGCTGTCCGTGTGAATTCCACGAGTCAATCATGGAACCCCGCCCAGCCATGGGAAAAAAACCCACCTAACAGCCTGCGCTCGCTCGGCATCATTGTGAAACCCGGGCAAGTCCTTACCAGTGCTGAAATGGTTGCAGACGCAACCTATCTCGAACTCGAACTCATCGATGGCTCAAAAACCGCCGAAGCGAAAACCATCGCGGTCGATTACGAGGCGAACCTCGCACTGCTCACCCTGAAATCCGAAGCTGATGCCGCTGCTTTTTTTGAAAGCACCACTCCCATCGTCTTGGCCAAAGCGCCAACTATCGGTGACACCCTGCAAGTCCTTCAAATCGAGGACAACGGCACTCCGCTCATGACGGAAGGCAAACTTCAAACCGTCGATGTCAGCGCGAGTTTCCTAACAGGACAAGCATTCCTCGGATATTTGGTAAAAGCCTCCATGCAGAGCGCGGCAAGCAGTTTTTCGCTTCCAGTGATTCATGACGGCGACCTAGCCGGCATCCTCGTTAGCTATGATAATGAGGACCAAATTTCCGATGTACTTTCAGTAGATGTTATCCAACGTTTTCTCGCAGATGCGGCTGAGGGCGATTACGCAGGTTTCCCTTCGCTTGGAATCTCCATCTCAACCACCATCGATCCCATTTTTAGAAATTTCCTCAAACTCACCCCAACCCAAGGCGGCATCTTTGTAAGCAAAGTTCGTCCAAGCGGCGCAGCAGAAAAAGCAGGAGTCAAGCAAGGCGATGTCATTCTTGCTGTTGACAGCTTCGAGATCGATCCCCTTGGTTACTATCAACATCCCAACTACGGTTCCGTCTTCTGGGGCCACCTCATCAAAGGCGAAAAATCCGCCGGCGACACCGTGAAACTTTCCATCCTCAGAAATGGCGAACCCCAGGAAATCACCGCCACCCTCACCCGCGATGATCCGAGAGATGTCTTGGTGCCTCACTATCAATTCGATCGCGCTCCCAACTTCCTCGTCAAAGGCGGCCTGATCTTCCAAGAACTTAATCGTCCCTTGCTCGAAGCTTATGGTGAAGAATGGACCAGCCGTGCGCCACTCAACTTGCTCGATGCCTACGAAAACCCAGACAAATACGAAGATAAATTCGACCGTATTGTTTTCCTCAGCGGATCTATACCCACTCCCGCCACCATCGGCTATGAGTCCCTGCGCAACCTCATCGTCAAAAAAGTCAATGACGTGGAAATCAAAGACATGAAATCCCTCATCGAGGCATTCAAAAAGCCCAACGCGGATAAACTCCACTCCATCGAATTCCTCGACGAAGATTTCACCGTCCACCTCGATGAATCGCTCTCGTCAATGGTCGACGCCGCCCTCCTCCAACGCGGAATCAACTCCCTCTCAAGAGCCGAGTGATTCTTCCAACTACTTGTTTTTCGACATAACCACCAAATTGAATTCACTCATCTTCCTCTGCGTTCCCTCAGCGACCTCTGCGCCTCTGCGGTGAAAAGAAACCCCAACTCCCCTCACCACCATGAAATCCCTCACCATCGACCTCACCACCCTCCCCGAGGAAGGCATGGCATTTTCCGGCGAGCTAGACGGCACTATTTTTGACCTCCCGAAAGGCGATGCCCGCGCCAACGGCCCCCTCACCTACGATCTTTGGGCACAAAAATTCGATTCCGAACTCCTTCTAACCGGCTCCATTTCCGCCCCTTTTGAGTTCATTTGCGTCGTCACTCTCAAAAATTTCATCAAAACGATCAGCCTTCCCACGGCTGCAATCTCCATAGAAATAGGGCATTCTGGGCAAATTGACGTCGCCGAAGCCCTCCGCGAGGAGATTATCTTGGAATTTCCTACCTCTCCCCGCTGCGACGAGGGAGACATCCCGCAACCCTGCGAAATAGATTCACGATATTTAGCAGTAGACAAATCCTTAGATAATGATTTATCACCTGCGCCCCGCTACGAGAGTCCCGACCCCTGGTCCGCTCTCAACGACCTCAAGGGTCTCAACGATCAAACTTAACTAATTACCACCATGGCCGTACCAAAACGCCGTCAATCGAAAAGCCGCCAGAAAATGCGTCGCGGCGCAAATCGCTGGAAAGCTCCTGTCTTCAGCGCATGTTCCGACTGTGGAGCAACCATTCCTTCACACATCGCTTGCCCTTCTTGTGGCACTTATCGCGGTCGTAAAGTGATCGAGGTTGAGAGTTTCTAATTTGAAACTCTTACTCTTTCAACAAACCCACGCTAGGTTTCTGGCGAGGGTTTTTTCTTCGTACTTCCATAACCCTGTTTTCTCGCTAAATAAGACTCTCATATGAAGGTAGCACTCGATGCCATGGGTGGCGATCACGCCCCAGAAATTAATATCGTTGGTGCCGTCCAGGCTCTGAAAAGCTTAGAGAAACTCAGCCACCTTTATCTTGTTGGAGACGAAGATATCCTCAAAGCCGAAGCCGCGAAACACAAACTCGATCTAACGGATCCACGCGTCAGCATCGTCCATGCACCTGAAGTGATCGGCATGGCTGAACCGGGAGCAAAAACCGTACGCCGCAAAAAACTTTCCTCCATCAGCATTGCGATGGATCTCGTTAAAGACGGCACCGCAGATGCCTTCGTCTCGGCTGGAAACACGGGTGCAGCCGTTGCCGCTGCTACTTTGAAACTCCGCTGCCTCAATGGCGTGGACCGCGCAGGCATCGCCTCTCCTCTTCCTAACGAACACGGCATCTGCAACATCCTCGATTCTGGAGCCAACCCTGAAGCAAAACCCGAGCATCTCGTAGCCTACGCAATCATGGGTTCGGCCTACGCAAAATACGTTCTCGGTGTCAAAGAACCAAAGGTCGGCCTCATGTCCAATGGCGAGGAGGACGAGAAAGGTACGACCTTTACCAAAGAAACCTTCAAACTGCTCAAACAAACTCCCGGCATCCATTTCGTCGGAAACGTCGAAGGCCACGATCTGTTCGAGACCAAACTCGACATCGTCCTCTGCGATGGATTTGTTGGCAATATCGTGCTGAAAAGCGTCGAAGCCACCGCGAAAGCCGTTTCGAAATGGTTGAAAACCGAAATCAAGGAAACTCCCCTACGCATGGCTGGAGCTGTGTTAGCTCAGGGAGCGTTCAAGGCCCTGAAAGCCAAGGGCAGCTACGAAACCTACGGCGGCAGTCCCCTGCTCGGCGTTAACGGCGTCGTCATCATCGCGCACGGATCCTCAACCGGAGTCGCTGTGAAAAACGCCATCCGCGTCGCTGTCGAAGCTGTGGAGCACAAAATCAATCCAAGAATCGAAGAAGCCATGTCAACCATCTCCACAGCGGCGCCCGTTTCGGAAATTTGATTCTCGGATTGCCCTTTGAGATAGCAGTAGGACGATAAATAGGTTTCTCGCGCAAAGGAGCTAAGACGCAAAGTTTAGAATGACTGTAGGCATCATGCGGACTCTTCATCCATTTCATCCTAAAATTCCCTTAATAACTAATAACTTTTAGACTGTTTCTCAAAAGTCCGTGCGGGAAAGGCCGAGTCTGCGGGCGCACGAGTTCAAGGCGTGATGAGGGCGTGAAAGCCAGCCTTAACCGTTCTCCGTATTCGGAGAACGCACACTGCTTAGCCTGAGTGCAATGTAGGCAATAAGTATCCACAACCGAAGAACAACGCAGAAATCGGCGTCCGCAGGCCGGAACGTTCAAAATACCTCCCGCGAAGCGGCATGAAATCCAAACCAAAAAATCTCCCTTTGCTGCACGGACTTTTGAGAACCAGTCTAACTAATAACTCCCAAAATCCTTTGCGTCTTGGCGCCTTTGCGCGAGACCCCTAAATCCCATGCATTTCTCAATTCAGTAACGATTTCGCGTGATCTCTCAGACTTCTTTATTTAGAAGTCACTTATGTCTCAGCGAGTCAAAACCGTAGCGTCGATCACCGTTGAAAAATTCTTCGATTCCTACTCGGAGAATTTGAAACTCACTCTGCTCAGCGAACGCGTGGGTTTTGATCGCACCATCAGCGAACCCGCCGTCAACCGACCCGGCCTCGCACTCGCGGGTTTCTTTTCCTACTTTGCCAAGAAACGCGTTCAAGTCCTAGGCAACCTCGAAATGGCCTATCTGAGGAAATTACCCGATGAAATGCGTATCGACCGTTTCCGTCGGATGTGCGAGCGGGACATCCCTTGCCTGATCGTTTCCCGCGGAGCCGTGCTCGGTCCTGAACTCATGGCCGTCGCAAAAGAACATTCCATCCCCGTATTCGGCACTTCCCAGATCACCATGAAGTTCCTAAATGCGGCGACCATCAGCCTCGAACATGAATTCGCACCAACCGTCACCTTACACGGTTGCATGGTCGACATGCGCGGCATCGGCGTCCTCATTGTGGGTAAAAGCGGATCCGGAAAATCCGAAACCGCCATCGGTCTGCTTGAACGTGGCGGCTCGCTTGTTGCCGACGATATGGTGCGCATCAAATACGTAGGTGGCGAACTCATCGCCTCCGCCCCTGACCTCTCACGCGGCTATATGGAAATCCGCGGCATCGGCATCATCAACGTCGCCAACCTCTACGGCCTCGCTTCGATCCGCCCCGACAAACGTCTCGACCTCGTCATCACCCTCAAACCCGCATCCGATCTCAACGAAGTCGACCGTGTCGGCCTCGAGTCTAGATCCTACGAACTCCTCGGCCAAGATGTCGCTCACGTCGAGGTCCCCGTCGGCCCCGGCCGCGACACCGCTCGCATGGTCGCCATCGCCGCACTCGATCAGCAACTCCGCCGCCTCGGCTACAACATGGCAGATGAATTCAATCA
>JBILAN010000115.1:0-5887 GCA_044354135.1 Luteolibacter sp. | reverse complement strand
GCCAAGATGTCGCTCACGTCGAGGTCCCCGTCGGCCCCGGCCGCGACACCGCTCGCATGGTCGCCATCGCCGCACTCGATCAGCAACTCCGCCGCCTCGGCTACAACATGGCAGATGAATTCAATCAAAAACTCCTGAATCACATGTCAGCGAACAAGAGTGCGATCTAACAGGAGTTGGACGATCTTTTTGAACAAAGGAATGATGATTGAACCGGCATCATCAACACCCACCTGACTCAAAAGACGCAAGTCTGGACGTAATCTTTAATTTAGATATCACTTAACACACCATGAGTGAGGTCACGATAACTTACCTTGAAATGAGAGACCCCTCTCAACTGCGTCCCAAGACAACGAACGATCCTCGGTTTCGTGTTGTCGAGATCACCGATAAGAAAGGCGAATTAAATCGATCTCTCTACGTATTGGTCGGCGAGGCATGGGAGTGGCGAGACAAGCTGCCATGGAGCATGGAAGAGTGGAACGCGTATGCTGAATCCGAAAACCTCAAAACTTTTGTGGCTTATGTCGACGATGCGATCGCGGGCTATTTCGAGCTGATGATCCAAGGGGATGATGTTGAGATCACCTATTTCGGACTCGCCCCGGATTTTGTTGGGAATGGTTATGGCGGGGCATTGCTCACCCAGGCGATCGAGGCCGCATGGCAGCTCTCCCCGAGGCGTATTTGGGTGCATACCTGCAATCTCGATCACCCTGCCGCCTTGCAAAATTACCTCTCCCGAGGGATGAGCATTTACTCTAAAGAGGAAAATGAACCACAATCGAAGCGCAGCGGAGATGGCCGGACTGACTGTTCTGAATCTTTCCGGCAAATAAACGCAGATGAACACTGATCTTAAGAGCATTACAAAGAATTCTCCATTCATCTAAAAGGTGAGAATGAGAAAATTCATAACTCTTTGATTATCCGTGTGTATCTATGTCCATTTGACGAAGAGATTTAATTTTTGTGTTCGTCTATGTCCGCTTCGCTCCCATTGTGGTTCTATTTCTGTTTTTAGGTTTACGACGTTCGCAGCAGTGATTCCTAATTCTTCCAACTTGCCAAGCGGCGCATCGGATATGATGGTTCAGCCATGCGTTACATCGAACCCCATGCCCACATGGTCAGCCGCACGACGGATGACTATGAAAAACTCGCCCTCGCAGGCTGCGAGGCGCTGTGTGAACCCGCATTCTGGGCTGGATTCGATCGTTCCTCGGCGGATGGTTTCTACGATTACTTTCGCCAACTCACCGAATACGAACCACGCCGTGCGGCTCGTTATGGCATCAAGCATTTCTGCTGGCTATGCATCAATCCCAAGGAAGCCGACGATCCGGGCTTCGCCCGCGAAGTCATGGCGCTGATCCCTGATTTCATCAAAAAGGAAAACGTACTCGGGATCGGCGAGATCGGGCTCAACAAAAACACCCGCAGCGAATTGCAAATTTTTGAAGAACACGTCCAGATCGCCCTCGATTACGATTTGCCGATTCTCATCCACACTCCCCACCTCGAAGACAAACTCAAGGGCACGAAGCTCATCATCGATTCGCTCTCATCGTTTTCGAAATTGGATCGATCCAAAGTCATCATCGACCACGTCGAAGAGCACACGGTGAAACTGGTGATGGATTCCGGCTTCTGGGCAGGCATGACGCTCTATCCGGAAAGCAAATGCACCCCGAACCGTGCGATCGATATTCTTGAAACCTACGGCACGGATCGCATTTGGATGAACTCCGCCTGCGACTGGGGTGTCTCCGATCCCATGGCCGTGCCGAAATGCGCGCTCGAAATGAAACGCCGCAAACACACCGCAGCACAGATCGATAAGATCGTTTACGAGAACCCCCTGACCTTCCTCAAGCAGTCACCGAGGTTTAGTTTGTAAGGTAAGAATTAGGCAGGGACCTTTATCCTTAAAGGTCCATATCTGATGGCACTTTATATCCCATCGAAACCACTCCGTTGTTAAGGCCGCAAGATATGGACTTTTAAGGATAAAAGTCCCTGCCTTTCATTACTGAATATCGTACTTCTACTTCAACAAAGCCAGAATCGGCTGCGGATAAACTCCGAAAACCAAGGTCAGAATCGTTAAAGTCGCGATGCAAATTTTGGAGATGATAGGCAGCGTGATTTTGGAATCATCATTCGGAGTAATCCACCACATGGCGCGGATGGTTTTAAAATAGTAGTAGAAACCGGCCGCAGCGGCGACCACAGCGATGCCGAGGCCGATCCAAAGACCGGATTGCGCAGCGAGCGAAAATACGAAGAATTTCCCGATGAACCCAGCTGTTAGAGGAACACCCGCAAGTGCAGCGAGCAAGATGGTCAACGCAAGGGCCAGCGCGGGATTGCGTTTACCAAGACCATTGAAGTCTGAAATCGCTTCACCATCACGTTGAATGCGGACTTGAGCGACGATGAAAAACACACCGAGCGTCATGATCAGATAGGTCGCGAGGTAGAACGAAACCGCTTGGATGGAAGTCACGGATGTTTCCGAGGTCGATGTCCATGCCGCGAGAGCGAGAATCAAAAATCCAGCATGTGCGATGGATGAGTAAGCGAGCAAACGCTTGAAGTTGGTTTGCGCGATCGCTGCCAGGTTTCCGAACAGGAGAGTTGCACAAGCAAGGATGAGCAGGATGGTGAGAACTTGGTTCCGCACCGGTGACCCATCAGCGAGGAAAGGCGTGAGGAAACGAATTAGCAAAATGAAACCGGCCGCTTTAGAACCGACCGAGAGGAAGGCGGTCGTCGGGGTCGGAGCACCTTGATAAACATCGGGGATCCACATCTGCATTGGCACCGCACCGACTTTGAAACCGAGTGCCACCAAGACCAACGCGATGCCGAATAACAGTGGCACCGTGTTTTGCATCTCGGCGATTTTTTCCGGCATGAGATCGAGACTCATCGTCCCCGTGGCGCCGTAGACCCATGCGATGCCGTAAACCAGAAATCCTGTGCTGAGCGCACCGAGGATGAGGTATTTCACACCGGCTTCGAGCGAACCGACATTGCGGCGCATATACGCAACCAGGATGTAGAACGTGATGGTCACCAATTCCAGAGCGACAAACGCACCCGCGAGATCTTTCGCAGAAGCCATCCACATCATTCCGGCGCAGGCAAAAATCGGCAGTGCGTAATACTCACCTGTCCCCTCTTCGGAATCTGGATTCTCTGTGAAATGTGCGAGGATTTTCCGGTAATCAATCGCCATCAACAACACGGCAGCCGTGGTGATGAGTGCGAAGATTTTGTAGAACTTCGCAAGCGCATCGAACTGATAGAAATCCCACAGTGGCCATGATGCCCATTTTGCATCGGGTTTGGCTTCCTGCCCGATGGCAAAGCAAGTTGCGATCAAAATTCCTAACAAACCAGCCGCACCGATAAGCCCGACCCATGACTTATTTTTCGAAGTAATAAAAGCCTCGGCAAGCAAGATGATGAAGCCGAGGGTGACGGTGAGTGCTTCCAGGTAGTAGGCGGGCATTGCGTGAGACGTTGAATGTTAAAAATCGTTAAATCCTTACTTGGTGAAGAAGTTGAGAAGGAGGTTGGGATAGCAACCGACAGCAAGAAGGGAAAGAATGAGAAGCACAGCCGGAATGTGATCGCACCATGTCAGGTCGGCGACATTTGTGGTCGATTTCACGGCGGGTCCTTGAAAAATTTTGCGGAACGCGCGGAGCATGTAGACGGCGGAAATCACCACGCCCCAGATGGCGAGAATGCAAGCAATCTGCACGGGGCCCAATCCATCGGCTGGAACGTAATTTTTAAACGCGGAGAGGAAAACCATGACCTCGCCAGCAAAGTTCGCGAGACCGGGAAGTCCGATCGATGCCATCGCGCCGATGCCGAAAACAAATGCCAGCGCGGGAGCGGATTTTGCAAGTCCACCGAGATCGGCGAAGTCTAGGGAGCCGGTGCTGCGTTCGATGCGATCCGCCAAACCGAAGAGCAGCGCAATCGAAATGCCGTGCGCGAACATCAGCAACACCGCCGCAGGAAGCGCGATGTCATTTTCCGGAACAGCGATCAACGCGGCGATCGCGAGGAAAATGTAACCCATGTGCATGACCGAAGAACTACCCAACATCGTATCGAGGCGTTTTTGAGAAATGGTGACGAAGCCAACCCAAAGGATATTTCCTAACAGCAAGACCAACAACGGAGTCAGCCAAACTTGCAGTCCTTCCGGCACCATCGGCAGCGCGACGCGTAACATTCCATAAAGACCGAATTTTTTCAACACGCCGGCGTGCAGCATTGCGGTTGGTGCTGGCGCGCTGGCGTAGGCGGGAGAGGCCCATGAATGAAACGGGAACAGCGAAACCAAGGTGCCGAAGCCGATGATCAACAAAGCGGCGATGCCTTTCTGCGCAGCGGGATCTATTTTTCCGGCGAGCTCTTTCATCGCCACCAAATCAAAGGTTCCGGTTAGCGAAGCGAGCCAGACCAAACCGGCCAACAACACCAGCGAACCGAGGCCGAGATAGATGGTGATTTTCCATGCGATTCCACGGCGATCGCCACGACCCAGAATACCGATCATGAGGAAGGTTGGGATCAATGCCATTTCATGGAAGGCGTAGAAGAAAAACAAATCCCTGGAAGCGAAGGCACCGATCGCACCCGCCGCGATGAGCAAGGAAGAACCGTAGTAAAGTTTCTCGGAACCTTCGGGAGCCTTGCTCGCATGCACGGCTGCAAAGGTGACGATCACAGAAAGCACCACCATGATCAAACTCATCGCATCGATGTAACCAAAGCTGAGATTCAGTTCGGGTTTTTCAAGAATCTGAACAGAGAAGTTCCAAACCTCTTCTTTCCAACAAAACACCGAACCCAAACCGATAATGAGGTTGATGGCGGCAGCTCCTAAAGCGGTTTTGCGTGCTGGGGCACCGAGAAGAATCGCGATGAAAGCAAGGATCGGTAAAGCAACAAGAAGGGTGAGCATAGGGAGAATGGGAAAATCTTGCGGAAGGTCCATTTCCGCACGGCGAATACAGCGAAGTTAGGGCTGCCCGAAAAGGGCAAAATGGGTAATTTTACAGGGAAATCACGGTTGCGCCTTGGGATTTGGAGATTTCCCCCAGTTGGAGAGGAGTTTGTGGGCTAGAAAGCGGCATTTTCAGACCACCGAGACAAAGGTAAAAAACAGAGAACGCTGAGCAATCTTTACATTTTCAGAAAAAAACTCCGTGTCCTCCCCTCTTCTTCCGTGCCTCGGTGGTGAAATTTCTCCGAAAATCAGAACCATGCGCTCGTGAGAACTATTTGCTTTTGGCCTTCACAGCCTGATCCACCAGTTCGAGAAAATCGTAACGATCCGCAACCAAGCTTTCAGCAGCAACTTCGCGGGCGAGGGCGAGAATGAGGGCGTCGTCAATGACCGCTGGTTTTTCTTCACGGAGCCATAGTCCGAAACCACAGATCAAGGAAGCGAACTGGCTATCCGAAGATGCTTCTTTTTCAAAATCGCTGACTAGGTCGATTGCTGGTGCGGTCTCGCCATTCGCTGACCAAACCAACTTACCAAGATCCGCACTTTTCGATTCAACGAGAAGTGCGACCATCGTTTCCTGACCGGCGGAAAGATGTTGTGGCATGTCTTTGCGTTGGCGATCGTTTTGCTCAAGTTCAAAACCTAACAAACGACTCGATATAATTGAGCTTTCGTTACTCTGAAACTCAACGGTAAGTTTTGAGCTTTTGTCTTTTGCTCCTCTGATTTTTACAAATACCAAACTACCTGATGGGCTCCATGGGCATTTCACAATTTCCACACCGAGAGTGTTGCCTTTGAAGAGCGCAACAGAGCCTTTCGCATCCAGCGGAAACGCATTGA
>JBILAN010000046.1:0-19093 GCA_044354135.1 Luteolibacter sp. | reverse complement strand
GTCCCATTCCGAACCCGGAAGTGAAACGACGCAGCGCCGATGGTAGTGGGACGATAGGTCCTGTGAGAGTAGGTCGTCGCCAGGTATTTGCCCCGCATCTTCTAACGAAGGTGCGGGGCTCTTTTTTGTAATGTTATTTGATATAAAGCGTAGTTGATGACGAAAATTTTATGAGAGTGACTTATCTATGGTCTATATTTCTGTTAGGTTTTTTTCTGGGAGTTGGCGGTGTGCACGCGCAGACGAAAAAGTTCAGCGAAGCTGAGTTGAAATTTTCCGGTAAAAAGGTTGTATGCCTTACATTACGTGCTCCTAAAAATAACAGCGGAGGAACAGTGATTGAAAACATGCCAAAGGTTAAGGCGTTGAATCCTTCGTTGAATTATTCTTGGGGCACTGAGAGAGTTGCGGATCAACCGGAGTCGATCGAATTCGTTCCTATGGTATGGAGAGGATCGAGAGTTGAAGAGATGAAGAAACGGCTCGCTACCGATGTGGTTTCGGATATCAAGACTGGTAAGGTTAAAAGACTGTTAGGGTTTAATGAACCTGATAAGGAGGAACAGGCGAATATGCCATATACTAAGGCGTTGGAGCTTTGGCCAACGCTGGAGAAATTGGGTATTCCGCTATGTAGTCCCGCATGTGCTAATCCAGAGGGAGTTGATGATGATAGTGTGCAAGGGGTTCCGGGGACGTGGATGCGGGATTTCATGAAAGAGGCGGATAAGAGGCGTTTTCGTGTCGATTATATCGGCGTTCATTGGTATGGAGGAACGAATGCTGAATCCTTCAAAGTTAAATTAAAAAGGATTTACGAAAAGTATGGTAAGCGTCCTTTATTGATCACGGAATTCGCCCCGGCTGATTGGAAAACGGGTGGGGATATTAATAAACATAAGCACAAACCGGAAGCGGTCCTTGCGTTTATGAAAGAGATTTTACCATGGATGGAACAGCAGGATTGGATCGCAGGCTATTCATGGTTTTCGTTCAAGATTGATAGCCCGCAGGGAACAAGTTCTGCGCTGTTTGATATGGATGGGAATCTCACAGCTTGTGGCAAATTTTACCGCAGCGTGACTCCTCAAAATCCCAAAGGGGATCAGTCGATCAAAATTGAAAAAGCCAATTAGTTTCATACCTGTTTTGGTCTATCGGTCTGGTTGGGATTAGGGCTGGATATCTCAGGGAATTTGCTTAGGATGCAGAACGCATTTCAAAACGATGAAACTGATACGATTTGGCGAAACTGGGCGGGAAGAGCCGGGGGTTTTATTGGAGGACGGGCGCAAGATAGATGCGAGCCTGGAGTTCATGGATTATGATGAGGCGTTTTTTGCGATGGGAGGAATGGAGAGTTTGGCAGAATGGGTGCAGCAAGGTTGCCCAGGAGGTGCAGAAATCGATCCTATGGCACGTTTGGGTCCTCCGATTGCGAGGCCATCGAAAATTGTTTGTGTGGGACAAAACTACATGGAGCACGCGAAAGAAATGGGCGGTGATATTCCGTCAGAGCCAGTGCTTTTTATGAAAGCCACCACGGCATGGAGTGGGCCGTTTGATGATGTTGTGATTCCGCGTGATGCGAAGAAGTTAGATTACGAGGTGGAGTTGGCAGTAGTGATTGGAAAATTAGCAAAGGATATTACCAAGAAAGAAGCGATGTCACATGTGGCGGGTTATTCAGTGTTTTGTGATTATTCGGAACGCGCGTTTCAAAAAGATCATGGCGGTCAGTGGACAAAGGGAAAAAGCTGTGACAGCTTTGCACCGATGGGGCCTGCATTGGTATCGGTTGATGAGATCAAAAATCCACAAGCGTTAAGATTGTGGTGCCATGTGAACGGTGAAATGCGCCAGAATAGCTGGACAAAGGATATGTTATTTGGAGTGCAACATATCGTCAGTTATATCAGTCGATTCATGACGCTATTGCCAGGTGATGTGATAGCAACGGGAACTCCCAGTGGAGTCGCGATGGGAATGAAACCGCCGCGTTACCTGCAAGCAGGAGATTATGTGGAATGCGGAATTGAAAATTTAGGAGAGTTGAAACAACGAATCGTTGCGACGAGATCACGAAAATAACATTGAGAAAACGTCTTTCCATATTGTCATGGCCTAGGCCGAGAGGCGGACCGCATTATGCGATCTGTCATTTCTGCGATGCTGTGTATAAGGCCGATTCGATAGCAGAAGGCATGAGGGTCAAATGCAAGTGTTGTGGTGCGACGCTTTATCAGAATCGTGCCGCTTCATTGGTGAGGGTTACGGCATTTTCTCTAACAGCATTATTGTTGATGGTCTTGGTGCATACGGCGCCGTTCATAACAATGGATGCTGGGAGTATAAGGACTACGCTTACTTTACCGAGAGCAGCGTATGCCCTGATGCGTGAAGGGACGCCTATCGTAGGCTGGGGGGTGGCTATCTTTACAATTTTAACACCTCTGATTTTAGCTGGGGGTTTGGTGTATGTCTGTGTTCCGTTGTTGTTCGGACGGATTGCCCCGGGGGGGATGTTTGTCGCTCGTTGGATTAGTATTACCGAGCCTTGGAATATGATTGAGGTTTTTTTGTTAGGCGTTCTTGTCAGTTTGATGAAACTCGGGAAATTAGCGGATTTACATTTCGGGATCGGTTTTTGGGCGTTTGCTGTATTGATGTTCTGTATGGCGGCAGCAGTTGCTGCTATCGATAAGAAGGAGCTATGGGATCGCTTGGAGGTGGCGAAGAACCATGTATGAGGTTGGCTCACATCCGCCACGCGGAGCGGAGCAAGGATTGGCTAGCTGTCATGTTTGCGAGAAAGCGTCGCCAATTTCGGCAGGACTATGTCCACGTTGTGGGAGTCATTTGCACATGCGCAAGCCTGACAGCATCAATCGAACGATCGCGCTGATGATTTCGGCGGCGGTTTTGTATGTGCCTGCGAATTTATTGCCGATTTTGACGATACGTGAACTGGGTATTCCTAGGGAAAAGACTATCATCAGTGGATTAGTCGAGTTTTGGCAAATGGGTTCCTATCCAATTGCGATTGTCATTTTCAGTGCGTCCATACTTATACCTCTACTAAAGATAGTTGCGTTGATCTGGCTTTGTGGGGCGGCAAAAGGGATGATTCCGTATTCCGCCAAGATGTTGGGTAAGGTGTATTGGGTGACGGAATTGCTCGGGAGGTGGTCGATGGTGGATATTTTTGTGGTGGCGATTCTCGTTGCGATGGTGCAACTTGGCAATTACATGACGGTCACGCCAGGACCGGGGGCAGTTGCGTTTGCAGGTGTCGTTATCCTGACGATGTTAGCTGCTATGAGTTTTGATCCAAGATTGCTCTGGGATCAGCTTGAGGGTAAAACTGAACCGTATAAAATAAATTCAGATTGTGAGTAAGCAACATATCCAAGCCGAAAAACCAGCGATTCAAGCCGCTCAGAGATGGAACATGGTTTGGGTGGTTCCTATTTTAGCGGTATTGATCGGTGGATGGTTGTTGATCAAAAATTTAGGTTCGAACGGGCATGAAATTCAGATTCGGTTCGAAACGGCAAATGGGATTTCGGCGGGAAAGACGGAACTCAAGTGCCGTTCTGTGACGGTGGGTAAAGTTTCAAAAATTGAACTTTCTGATGATTTGAAATCAGTCTTGGTGTATTGTGAATTAAACTCTGGTAGTGATCATTTGTTGCGTAAAGGAACTCGATTCTGGGTGGTTAAACCGCGTGTGACTGCGGCTGATGTCTCGGGTCTGGAAACGTTATTCACGGGTGCTTATATTGAGTTAGATCCGGGTTATGGTGATAGAGGTGGTAAAAACTGGGAAGGGCTTGAAACTCCGCCTGCGACAAGTCGTACTATCCCGGGTAGACGTTTGACTCTAGTTTCAGACGAGGCGAGATCATTGATCGTCGGCTCGCCGGTTTATTATCGCGGATTTGAAGTTGGGCGGGTTGAGTCGAGATATCTCAATTTTGATAAGCAACAAATTGAGTATGAGGTTTTTATTGAAGAGAAATATCAGAACTTGGTGACGAGAAATACGAGATTCTGGAATACCAGTGGTATTGATATTTCCGCTGGGGTTGATGGTTTTAAAGTTAGAACGCCTTCGTTTCAGGCGATGGTTTCAGGGGGTGTATCTTTCTCGGTTCCAGAGAGAATGGCTGCAGGTGATTTGGTTGAAGATGGAGCGGTCTTTACTCTTCATCGCGATGCGGATTCCGCTGCGTCATCGACCTTTAATCCTTCTCTGCAAATGCTGCTTTTATTTGATCAGAGTGTGAGAGGCTTATCCAAAAATGCGCCCGTGGAATACCGAGGTATTCCGATTGGCAGGGTAAGGAATATTTCCTTCGATTATGTTGCTGAATTGGATAACCAGCGAGTTCCTGTATTGGTGGAAATTGATCCGAGCTTGTTACGGGCGAGTCGGTTAGAAGATGTAAATCAACAAACGAATCAGTTAGCTGATGCGGTGCGCAAGGGCTTAAGAGCCACTCTGAAGACGGGCAGCTTGCTTACAGGAGCGATGTATGTGGATTTCGACTATTATCCTGATGACCTCTCTCAGGAATTGGTATTTCAGGGTGAATTGCCTGTTGTTCCGACCTTGTATTCTGGCTTTGCGCAGCTTGAGGTTAAACTGGCATCGATTTTGGAGAAGATAGATAAATTGCCTATCGAGAAAGCAGTTAATGAATTCACGACGACAGCTGAGGAATCGAGAGCGGTTTTAAAAGAGTTGAGTGCCGTTGCAAAAGTGGCGCGTGAGACGATGGAGGATCCGGAGTTTAAAGAACTGCCTGGTAATCTGAAAACAACTCTCGTTGAATTGGAAAAATCCATTACCAGTCTGGGTCCTGATGGCGCGGTTCAAGGGGATTTGTTGCGGACTCTGGATGAGTTTCGTGCTGCGATGAGATCAATGGAGGCACTTTCTGATACGATCAAAGAAAAGCCCAATTCATTGATCTTTGGTAAAGATCATTCGAAAGATCCAAGTCCGAAATCGATGGGTCCACGCAGATAATCATGAAACCATTTTTTGCCATTATTTGCACAGTGTGGATGTTTGCAGGGTGCGGTTCGACGTATCCGACGTTTTACACATTAAGTGCGGAAGGATCTAGTCCATCGGGTGGCGGAGTTGCGATCGGTGTCGGGCCAGTGATTTTGGCGGAGTATGTGAACCGCTCGAATCTGGTGGTGAAAACCAGCGCGAACAAAATGGAGATCGCAAAAGATCATCGATGGGCGGGAGATTTGGATTACTCAATCTCACGAGTTTTATCGATCAACTTAGGTCGCAAGTTGAAGACAGGAAATGTGCGCGCATACCCTTGGTCGCGCGACAGCGAGGTGGATTATCAAGTGGCGATGGATATTCGTGAGTTCATTGCAGGGGATGACGGCTTTGCACATCTTGAAGCGAGTTGGCGGATTTACGCGCTGCCGAGTCGGCGTTTGGTGGAGTCTAAAACCTTTGTTGGAAAAGAACCGATCTCTTCGAGCGATTTCGAGGCAATGGTCGCTGCACAGTCCAAACTGTTAGGTGAATTGTCAGAAGACATCGCCTCAGGAATCCGGAAACATGAATAGTATGACTTTTGAGTTGAATCCTCGTTTGGCGTCGGGCGGTTTTGAAATTGCCCGTCGACGTGGTTGCCGGGTCTTATTGAAGAACGAAGCGAATTTCCCGTGGTTTATTCTGGTGCCTGAAGTGGAAGAGGGGATTGAGGACTTGCATCAGCTGGATGAACAGATGTTTCAAGAAGTCACTTTGTTGATTCGGGAGATCTCGGAATTTGTCTCTGCTTATTTCAAACCTGAGAAGTTGAACGTTGCTTGTATTGGAAATATGGTGAGGCAGATGCACATCCATGTGGTCGGTCGTTTCATCAATGATCCGGCATGGCCTTGTGTGGTTTGGGCTTTTGATGGGAAACTGCGTTATGATGAGGTTCGGGCTCAGGAAATCGTTGCTGCGACCCGAGGATATTTGGAAAAGCTCTAGGTTTCTTGTTCAAGTTGATTTTTGAGTTGGTCATCGCTTGTTTGGGCTGTTTGCTTTGTGTGGTTACATGAAGATTGGCATCGCACAGATCAACGCCGTGGTGGGGGATTTTCCCGGGAATGCAAAACGCATACTCGCGGCATACCGTGAGTGCTTGGAAAAGGGCGCGGATCTGGTGGTGACCCCAGAGATGAGTTTGGTCGGCTATCCACCTCGCGATCTGGTTTTCAAAAGCCAGTTCGTTCCGAAATGTTTGCAGGCACTCGATTACCTCGCGGATGAAACCAAGGCGGTGCCGCTTTTGGTAGGATATGTCGATTTCCATACAGGAGAAATTGGTAAGCCCTATCGCAATGCGGTGGCATGGTTGGAGTCGGGTAAAATCAGAGAGCGGTTTTTTAAAACCTTGTTGCCGACCTATGATGTGTTCGACGAGCGCCGCTACTTTGAGCCGGGCGAAGTCTGCATGCCATTTGAATGGAATGGAAAACGGATAGGCGTGACGATCTGTGAGGATATTTGGACGGAGGATTATTTGCAGCGCCCGTTTTACGATCGCGATCCGGTGGCGGAGTTGTGTGCACGTGGTGTTGATTTCATTTTAAACATGAGCGCCTCGCCGTTTCATTTGGGCAAACCCGCATGTCGCCGACAAATGCTTTCCGATGTCGCGAAAGATGCGAAGGTGCCTGTGGTTTATTGCAACTCGTTGGGTGGAAATGATCAGTTGGTGTTCGATGGTCACTCGGTCGTTGTGGATGCAACGGGAGACGTGATCGCGCAGCTTTCGGGGTTCACCGAAGAATGCCGGGTCGTTGATGTCGCGTTGGGTGGAGAGGTGGAATCGCTCGATACCACGGATGCCGAGCAGCTATACTCCGCGTTGGTTTTGGGGCTACGTGATTACGCACAGAAATGCGGGTTTTCATCGGTTTGCCTTGGTTTAAGTGGCGGAATTGATTCGGCTCTAACAGCTGTGATCGCGGCGGATGCGTTGGGGGCGGAAAACGTGCATGGCCTGACCATGCCAAGTCCGTATTCTTCCTCGGGCAGTGTGAGCGATTCATTTGACCTCGCGAAAAATCTCGGGATTCGCTGCGATGAGATTTCGATTTCTGTCGCTTTCGAATCGGTGAAGAAAACGATGGCTCCGTTGTTTGAAGGGAGAAAAGAGGATGTGACCGAGGAAAACATGCAAGCAAGGCTGCGCGGCTTATTGCTGATGGCGCTTTCTAATAAAGATAACCACCTCTTACTTACGACCGGCAACAAGAGCGAGCTCGCGGTGGGTTATTGCACAATCTATGGCGATATGTGCGGTGGCTTGGCGGTAATTTCTGATTTACCGAAAACCAAAGTATTCGAAGTGGCACGTTGGATAAACCGAGATCAGGAACGGATTCCATGGAACACGATCGAGAAACCACCGAGCGCGGAGCTACGTCCGGATCAGAAAGATCAAGACACCTTGCCAGAATACGATGTGTTAGATCAAATTTTAGAACTCTACGTCGAGCAGCACCTCGGGGCGGAAGAGATTGTCGAACGCGGTTTTGATGAAACCATGGTTCGCTGGATTCAACGTCGCGTGGACCTTAACGAATGGAAACGTCAGCAAGCAGCACCTGGGATTCGTGTGACATCGAAAGCTTTCGGTATCGGGAGAAGAATGCCGATTGCGCAGCGGTTTGTTTGAGGGGTTGCTTTTATAATTTTACAACGCAGAGCCGCAAAGCAGAATGAGCGCTAGTAAATTTCACATAAAAGCGAAGCTCTATAAGCTTGGACGGAGCGAAGCGTAGTCAAAGGTCGCAGAGGGAACGCAAAGCCATCTAAGCTAGTAGCCTGAAGGCTTGAGACTTTTTTAGAACTCAAACTCGACTTAATTTCACAACTAGGTTATGAAATTGATGTGCAAGTAGCGATTTCGGAATTTGAGGCTAGGTGTATTGAATTCATTGAGATTGCTCATGAGACAGGTGAGGAAATTATCGTCACAATGAGTGGAAAACCTTTTGTTCGAGTGGTGGGTATAGTCGATACACAGAGACCGCGTATTTTAGGTGGGCAACCTGGTGTGGTAGTTATGTCTGATAATCCAAAGGTGCCTGCGCCCTTGGATTTTGAGGATTGAATCCATCTGATCTCTGAAGCTTTTGGCTTGGCGGAGCAGTTCAGGCTGCTAAACAGGGAATCTCATGAAAGTTATTTTCGCGGCTCTGTTCGTTGGATGGTTAGTCAGTCTCTCAGCTTTTGGGCAAGAGAAAGAGGCTAAGATTCCAGATCCCTTCGCGGCAGCTTCGAAAGACAGCACTCCAAAAAACATTTCTGTGCAACTTGAGCTTATTGAGATGTCCCACAAAGATCTTACTCGGCTTTTGATGGAACATAAATTTAAGAGTGCTGATGCGTCAGCTCTGCGGATGAAGGTTCAAGAGATGGTGGAAAAGGATTTGGCGAAGGTGATGGAGACTAAGATGGTCACAAACCGTAGCGGACAGATATCTAACACGGAGTCTATTAGGGAGTTCGTTTATCCCGTTGATTATGATCTTTCACCCACACCTAGTGTAGAAGGTTCTACCGATCCTCTTAATCATCCAGTAACTCCGTTTGGTATTCCGAACTGTTATGGAACAAGAAATACTGGCAGCACTTTCGAAGTTGTAACGAACTTGGGTGAGGATAATAAGATCATCGATGTAAAAATAGTATCACAACAAGTATGGCATACAGGTGAGAACATTTGGTGTGAGCTTAAAGACAAGATAGGAAACGTTTATAAAAATACTTCGCAAGATTTTTATAAGATAGGAATTGATACAAGCGTCACAGTCGTTTCCGGCCAATACTTTTTATTAGGAGTCGTTTCTCCAAAAGATGCCAAGGGCAAGTTGGACTCAGAGCGAAAAGTGATGGCTTTTTTGAAATGTGATGTGCTGTCGGTGGCTCCTTAATTTCATTTCAAATAAAACATGAAAGCAGAGCAAAAACTACAGGAAGCAATGGCGGAGTTTGAATGTCAGACAGGGACCTTGCATCGTGCGGAGGGGGAGTGGTTATACCTAGTGGCGCATGTGGGGATCCCGGAATTTCTGATGGATAAAATTTCCACGATACCGTTTGGAAAGGGGATTGCGGGAGTAGCGGCGTCTAGCAAGGAGCCGGTAGAGTTGTGTAATCTTCAGCAGGATCTCGGTGGAGTAGCAAAAGAAAATGCGCGCAAGACGGGAGTTTCAGGTTCCTTGGCGGTTCCTATTATAGATGAGACTGGAAAAGTCCTCGGAACGCTTGGGGTGGGAAAAATCGTGCCGTATGAGTTCAGCGAGGCGGAAAAGGCGAGGCTGACGGAGATTGGGCAGGAGTTTGGACCGTTGTTTTGACGACCAGCAAGGTTTCAACCACGGATTGCACGGAATACACGGAATGAAAATTTTGGTAAGCTATAAATCGTGGTGAGAAGGACAAAGCGCTTTAGCTCCCATTCCGTGTATTCCGTGCAATCCGTGGTTTGATTAATTACAGTCGATTGCTGGATTCTTGAAAATCAGTCGTCGAGATATTTGGCCAAGTGCTCGCGCAGAGTCGTGCGAGCTCGGAACAGTAGGCTTTTGACGGAGGGCACGGAGGTGTTGAGGATGACGGCGATTTCCTCGTAGGGGACGTTGTCGTAGCGACGTAGCACTAATGCCATACGCTGGTTTTCGGGGAGTTTTTGTATGGCGGTATCGATGGCGTTTCTGAGTTCCGATTCTAACAGATTATTATCCGGTTCATGGTTTGCATCGTCTGGAAACTGCAGGTGGTGATCTTCTGCGAGGTGATCGCTTGAGGTGCTCTTTTTACGGGAGCGGCGGCGGGATTCGTTGTAAACCAGATTGCGCGCAATCGTGTAAAGGTAGGTGGTGAATTTGTTATCCGGCTTGTAGTGTTTGGCGTGCTTCCAGATGCGGATGAAAACCTGTTGGGCGATGTCCTCGGAGTCGCTATCGTTGCCGAGCATTTTGCTGATGGTGCCGACGAGAGAGTTCTGATGTCGCTCCACCAAGCTGCGCAAGGCGTCATGATCACCGTTGCCGATTTTCACCATCAACTCGTGGTCGATCGCGGTCTCTGCGTCAAACGTTATGGATGTTTGGGGTAGCTCCATCGAATCACTGAAAGTTGGGTTTCCGCTTAAGAGCATACGGACTTTGAACACCGTGAAAATCTACAGGTTGCGGGTTAATGGTATTTTTTAGTTAGGGGACGGAGTTTGGAAAGGGTCTTTTTTATAGATCACGGGGGCGGCAGATGATCATTCCTGTGTGCTTGTCTCTGTCGTCGAGGTAATCGGTGATGGGTCTGTCGATGATACTCATACGGCCTTTGTCGCGTTCAGAAGTGGCGTGGGTGAAATAGGCACGACCATTGATTTTTACGATCAGCCCAACGTGGGAGGTGTAGGCGTCGTGGGCGGTCGTGGTTATGGCGCAGATATCGCCATTTTGGAGATAGGCCTCGGCAGCACGGGCTTTGTCTTTGGGGATATGGTAAACGGGGAGTTTTGAGACTCGGGCCTCGATTTTGGCCATGGGCGCGAGCAGGGAGGGGTTGTTTTTCAAATAGCGGTAATTTCTCCACTGGACGGTCATTTCGCGGATTTCGCGATGAATGCGAATGGCACCGGGAATTTGAGGGGTGATGTTTCTGGCTAGGCCACGGCGTTGATTGTCGTAGAAGACCTCCTCAAGGTGATGCATACGCGAGAGGTAGTTTCCGGTGCAGGTTCCGTTACGGTAGCGTTCAATCTCGATCATTTTTAGCATGTCCTCGGGGCGGTAGGGGCCAGGTTTCGCCGCTAGCATACGGGAAATGGCTAGGGCGTTTTCGTAAAACGTCCAGCAATCCATGGCTTTTAGATTCACGACGGGGGACTCGATATGATTGTCTACTTCGAGGGTGTAATTGACGTAGGGGGTTCCGGTGAGTTCTCGAGCAACCCGTATCGTGCGGTCACCAATCGACAAGGATCGCCAATTTTCACGTTCTGCCTTCGAGACGATGGCGTGAAATTTCGACTCACCTTTGAAGACGGTGCTGAGAGGAAGGTGTGGCTCGCTGGATTTATGAGGAATTTGAACCTTTCTGTCGTTTCCAGAGGTGGTCGAAATGGTTGGATTCATGCAACCAATAAGCGCGAAAGCGGCGAGCAAGATCACTATACTGAATTGAATCATTCCATGGTTATACAAGAGCCGGGCGCTGCCGAAAGTTTCTAAATCATGTTTTTTTCATCGACTCAGCAGGGACTGAGCGTATCGACTCTTTTGCATCTATTACTTATGACAAAAACACTTCTTCTCAGTTTATCGCTAGCTTTGGTCAGCGCCCCGCACTTAGCGGCTCAGAATACGGCGCCTAAAAAATCAGAGCGCATTGTTTTGATCGGTAACGGTCTCGGCGAGCGTATGGTGGATCATCCACATTTTGAAGTTTTGTTGCATCAGCGGTTTCCTGAGCAAAACCTCTACATCCGAAATCTTTGTCGTCCCGGGGACACCGCGGGATTTCGTCCACATCCATCGCGAGGATCGCAGTGGGCATTTCCTGGAGCGGAAAATTTTCATCCACAACATAAAGTTCATGCGGGAAATGGATTTCACCCGACTCCAGATCAGTGGTTAACTGATCTTAAGCCAGATGTATTGGTTGCATTTTTCGGCTATAGTGAATCGTTCGGCGGGAAAGCTGGTTTGAAAAATTTTTCTGGTGAGCTGGATGCCTTTATCAAACACACCCAAGCACAGAAATACAACGGCACCGCATCGCCTCGTCTGGTGTTGGTTTCACCGATCGCTTTCGAAGATCTGTCCACTCAACGCGACTTACCGAATGGAAAAGCCGAGAATGTGAATTTGGAACTTTATTCAAAAGCGATGGCGGAGGTTGCAGCTGCAAACAAAGTGGAATTTGTCGATGTGTTCACTCCCACCAAAGCTCTCTACGCGACTTTGAAATCTCCATATACCCGTAATGGATTTTTACCGAACGATGAAGGCTATCGTCACCTCGGTGGCTTGCTCGCCAAAGTACTTTATGGAAAAGCCGGTGCGGCATTAAAACCTGCGAGTAAGCCTTTGGTCGCTGCCGTGGCAGACAAAAACTGGTTTTGGTTCAACGAATACCGCATGCTTAACGGGGTTCATGTTGATGGACGACGTTTTAAACCTTTCGGTCCTGATAACTATCCCGACGAGCAAAAGAAAAACCGTCAGATGACAGAGATTCGCGATCAAGCGATCTGGTCTGCGGCACAGGGTAAAACCTTTGATGTTGCTGCTGCTGATAAAAATACGCATCCACTCTCAGAAATAAAAACCAACTATAAGGGGGCTGTGGTGCCTGAATACAAAAAGGGCACAGAGGCAGTCAAAGATCTCGTGACTCCAGAAGGTTTTAAAGTTGAGCTTTTCGCTTCCGAGTTGGATTTCCCTAACCTCGCAAACCCTATGCAGATTTCATTCGACGACAAAGGTCGGATGTGGGTGGCTGTAATGCCAACTTATCCGCATTATCGTCCGGGCGATGCAAAACCTAACGATAAGTTGTTGATCTACGAAGACACTAACAACGACGGCAAAGCCGATAAGGAAATTGTTTTTGCGGATGGCTTGAATTTGCCGATTGGTTTCGAATTCGCTCCCGGCGGAGTTTACGTTTCCCAAGAACCTCACTTAGTCTTCTTGGCGGACAAGAACAACGACGATAAGGCAGATTCCATGGAGATTATCCTAACAGGTTTCGATTCCCACGATACCCATCACGCGATCAGTGCTTTTACTGCGGATCCATCGGGTGCATTCATGTTGTGCGAGGGCGTTTTCCTTCACTCAAATGTGGAAACTCCTTACGGTGTGGTGCGTGGAGTGGATGGCGGATTCTATCGCTTCTGCCCGCAAAAAACTAAATTGGAGCGGACTTCCCAGCTCTCGATTCCAAACCCATGGGGATTTGCATTCGATGAATGGGGTCAGGACTTCTTCATTCACACCTCCGGCCCACCATGGAACTGGAATCTTCCTGTTTCGCTCAAACCACAGCACGGTGAAAAAGCACCACCAACAGCCAACTTAATTCCTCAAGGACAAGCCGTGCGTCCGACATCCGGTCTGGAAGTTGTGTCATCGCGCCATTTCCCAGATGAAATGCAGGGCGATTTCATCCTAGGGAACTGCATTGGTTTCTTGGGTGTGAAACAACACTCCATCCAAGATGATGGAACCGGTTATAAAACCGCTTTCAGGCATGAGCTTTTGAAATCCACCGATGGGAATTTCCGTCCTGCGGATCTGGAGTTCGCGCCCGATGGTTCGCTTTATGTGGTCGATTGGCAGAACGTTTTGATTGGTCACATGCAACACAATGCGCGTGATCCGCTCCGCGATCATGAACATGGCCGTGTCTATCGAATCACTTATCCATCACGTCCTTTGGTGAAACCAGCCGTGGTCGATGGAGCGCCGATCGCAACCTTGTTAGAAAACCTCAAGCTGCCCGAATATCGCAGCCGCTATCGCAGCCGTCGCGAATTAAGATCTCACAAACCCGAGGAGGTTTCTGCAGCTGTCATCAAATGGGTCGCGGCACTCGATAAAAAAGATCCGCGTTACAATCATCACTTGCTTGAAGCAATGTGGACTACATGGTCGATCAACCGTGTTGATACCGCTCTTGTGAAACAACTCCTCGCAAGCGAAGACTTCCGCATTCGCTCCGCTGCGGTGCGTGTGGTTCGTTACAATTTTAACCTCTTCCCAGATGCTCTTGATCTGCTGAAAAAAACCGCTGCAGATGATCACGGACGCGTGCGCCTCGAGGCTGTAATTGCTGCGACTTGGTATGATAAGGCGGAAGCTCTTGAAGTGGTGACCATCGCGAAATCCAAGGGCATGGATTCATGGACTGAAAAAGTCTTTCCAGCTGCTGAAGATCGTTTGAAGAAAAAAGTTGGTATAGAGATCATCGATCATCCTGCACCTAAAGCGCCTGATCATCTATCTGATGCGGAGAAAAAATCCTTCCTTGCCGGACATGAAATCTATTTCCGCGATGCTCACTGTGCAACCTGTCATCAACCCGATGGCAAAGGATTGGATCCTGCATACCCACCATTAGAAAACACCATCTTCGTAAATGGAAATCCCGAGCGTCTGATCAAAATCACCCTCTATGGTTTGATGGGTCCTCTGGAAGTGAATGGTAAAAAATTCAAGGGAGATGTTCCCATGACTCCTTTCGGTGGTTTGCTAAACGACAAAGAAGTGGCAGATGTTCTTACCTACGTGCGCAATTCCTATGGAAACAAGGCTGCTGCGATCACTCCCGACCAAGTTAAAGCAGTTAGAGAGAAAAACAAAGGTCAGACGGGAATTCTTCAGGTCGAGCAATTACTCAAAGATCATCCGCTTGAGAAATAGTCAATCGTCAGGAGCCTTTATGGCTCCTGACCTTTTTGGCAAAATATGCGGTGATTATAGCAGAAATGCGGTATGCATGGCTCTTTGGGCTGTGTAGTATACCTGTCATGAATTGGTGTTCGAAAATTTTCGCTATCAGCTTCATTTGGGCTCAGAACACTTTTGCTCAAGGAGGTCGCGATTTCTGGGATCTGGAGCCGATTCGCTATTCGGATACGATTGCAACGGATCGTTTGGCGGTGTTGGCGAAAAAAATAGAGGAAAGAAAGTTGGCGGGTCAGCCAGGCCACGGGTTGAAAGCGTTGGAGTTCGTGTTAGATGAGCTGAATGTTCCGAAAGAATCGCAGGTGCTGGTTTTTTCCAAAACGAGTTTGCAGATCAGCCGCATCACTCCGAAAAATCCGAGGAGTTTGTATTTTTCTGAAAATGCGTATGTGGGCTACGTGCCGGGCGGAGCAGTGGAAGTGATTTCACACGATGCGGTGTTAGGCCCGGTGTTTTATTTGGTGGAGCCCGATAAAGACGATACCTTGCGGATCGAGCGGGATACGAGCCGATGCTTGTCGTGTCATGCGACTTCACGCACCGAAAATGTTCCCGGGATGTTGATACGATCGGTTTATACCGAGGAAAGCGGTCATCCGATCTTGCAGTTGGGCACACACGATGTGGCGCATGAAACGCCCTTGGCTGATCGATGGGGTGGCTGGTTTGTGACGGGAAGAAGCTCGCTTCCGCATTTGGGAAACCGGGTTTTTACAGAGGACTCGGATCTAACACCTTCGAGGATTCCGATCAAATCGGTAGCGGGTTTGGTGGATGTGACACACTACCTCAGGCCAACCAGTGATGTGGTCTCTTTGTTGGTGTTGGAACATCAAGTGAAGATGCATAATTTAATCAACGCAGCAGCGATGAATTATCGGCGTTCGGTGTATTTCATGCAGGCCTTGAATCCGGGTGTCGATCCAACACAAGGCTCGGCTAGCGATATCGTCGACAGCGGAGCGAAAGATATCGTGGATTATTTGTTTTTTAAAGATGAAGCCGACCTCGGTGACGGCGTTGAAGGCGATCCCGCATTTCAGCAGGCATTTATGAAGCGCTTTCCAAAATGCAAAGACGGAGATAGCTTGGCGGAGTTTCGATTATACGGACGGATTTTTAAAAACCGCTGCTCTTACATGGTTTACTCAGAGGCGTTCAAAGGCATGCCGGTTGCGTTGAAAGATAAGGTCATCGCACGAATGAAACGGGTTCTAGCGGGTGAGGAAGAAGGCTTTGAATACTTGAAAAAATCCGAGCGAGAAAGGATAGCTAAGATTCTCGATGAAACCCTGCCTGATTGGAAATAAAGCCGTAGCCACATTCCCATTCAGGACACTTGGTTTACAATCTTTGTCGTGGCCGTGACAAAGATTGTAAAAGGGGTCATTGAAGTGTGTTTTTGTCACGGGTTGTCGCTGTGCACTGCTTGAGCTAATTTCTTTGAATCTTTGGGGATCAAATGCAATAATGTGTTATGTCATCCGTCACCGTTCAGCAAATGAGAGAGATCGAGAATCATGCGATGCGCTCCGGGATTTCCGAGGCGGAGTTGATGGAATGTGCAGGTCTGGCGCTGGGGCGGGCTATTGGAAATCAATACCACGATGTTGGCACTGTTGTGGCATATATTGGAAAAGGGCATAACGGCGGCGATGCGTTGATCGCGTTGCGGGTGCTTAAGGAAGAGTTTGGTTGGCAGATCGGTGTGAGGTCAGATCTTAATTTTTCTCAATTGGCAGAACTCACACAGATTCAATGGGATGAGTTGGATTTAGATGAATTTTCAGTAAAGGGATTTGAGCGGCGGGTTTATAAGCCGCTGTTGCTTATCGATGGTTTGGTTGGGATAGGCGCGAAAGGCGCATTGCGAGATTCATTGTTAAAAATGGCGCGTGAGATGAATCGCCTGCGTGACCAGTGCGGGGCGATTGTGGTTGCGGTCGATGTGCCTTCCGGGGTCGATCCCGATAGCGGTGAGATTTATTCCGGAGCCGTGAATGCGGATCGCACGTTCATGATAGGTGCGGCGAAGTCTGGTTTACTTCAGTCTCATGCGGCCAATGCGACGGGTCAGCTCGCTTTGGTCGAGGTGGATGTTCTGAAAGCGGATCAAGCTAGAGAAATGGAGTTGATCTGCCCGCAAAGCATGAGTTTTGAAAAATCGCCAAGACCGTTCGATTTTCACAAAGGTAAGGCGGGTCGCTTAGGGATCATTGCAGGCTCCTCTTCCTTCACTGGGGCGGCTTTGCTTTCTGCTATGGGTGCGATTCGTGCGGGTGCGGGTTTGGTGACCTTATATGTTCGGTCAGTGATTTATGATTCGATGATTTCACGCCTGCCTCTGGAAGTGATGTTGAAACGTTGTGATTTTCCTGAGCAACTCTCGGAAGAGAATCTCGATGCAATTGTGATTGGTCCTGGATTGGGTGAGATGAGTCAGGATTTCACCTATGGCTTGTCACAGTTGATTGCAAAACCCAGCGTTCCAACGCTGATCGATGCGGATGGGTTGAATTTTATGGCTCAGCATGGTTTGAAAACCCACAAGTTTCACGTGCTCACACCTCATCTCCTTGAGTTTGAGCGTTTAGCGCCAAATCTCTCAGAAGTCGATCGTGAGAATGCTGCTCGTCAGTTCGTGGAGGATAACGACGCGGTGCTTTTACTTAAAGGAGCGCGGACCATTGTCGCGAAAGCGGGTGAACCCTTACGCATCAACTCAACTGGAACTCCAGCCATGTCGAACGGTGGGCAAGGGGATTTGCTTTCAGGTGTCATCGGCGCGCTGTTAGCGGGCGGGATGGATGCGTTTGATGCTGCAGCTTATGGTGCCTGGCTCTGCGGTCATGCTGCGGAGCTTTCATGTGATGCAAACGGCGATGTCTGCACGGCAACGGATACGGCGTTTAGACTCGGAGACGCGATGCGGAGTTGGAGAAGGGGTGGGAGGTAGGGAGGAGGGGGAGATATATATATTCGGAGCGCCGACGCCTCGTCGGCTAATATTTCGCATCATCATGCCGACGGGGGCGTCGGCGCTCCTCCCAAAGGGGAATTACCTCCGCTTCTTCCCGCCAACCTTCTTCTTACGAATCGGTTTGGAGGGTTCGTCGTCTAACAGGGCGGTGTAGGTGTAGTTGAAGTCTTCCAGCTTGCGGCGGGGGATGGATTGGTTGATGAAGATTTCGACTGATTTGGCGAAGTCGAGTTCGTCGGCTGTCAGGATGGTGAAGGCGTCGCCTTCGGCTTCGGCTCGACCGGTTCGGCCGATGCGGTGGACGTAGTCCTCGGCGTTTTCTGGGACGCGGTAGTTGATGACGTGAGTGACGCCTGAAACGTCGATCCCTCGAGCCGCAACATCGGTGGCGACTAGGATTTCGTATTCACCGCTTTTAAAACCTGCGAGGGCTTTCATGCGATCGGTTTGATTGATGTCAGAGTGCATGGCGGCGACTTTGGTTTGGCCAGTGCCTTTGATCATGCTGGTGACTTCATCAGCCTCTCGGCGGGTGCGGGTGAAGATCATGACCGAATGATAATCGGTTTGTTTGAGCAGGGCGAGGAGCAGCTCGTCGCGTTGATCGATGGAAACCGGATAAAACGCGTGGGAAACGGTGGCGGCGACTTCGCGGCGGGCGATTTCGATTTTCACGGGGTCGACCAAGCACCATTGAGCGAAGGTTTGAATCGCCGGCGGCATGGTGGCGGAGAAGAACAAAGTTTGGCGGCCTTCCCATGGGCAGAGATTGACGATCTTGCGGACTTGCGGGAGGAAGCCCATGTCGAGCATGCGATCGACTTCATCGAGGATGAGGATTTTGACTTCACCAAAACGCATTGCGGCGCGGTAGAAGCAATCGACTAATCGACCTGGAGTTGCAACGACGATATCAACACCTGAAAGGAGTTGTTCCATCTGAGCTCCGAGACCAACGCCACCGTAGAGTAATGCGACTTTCATGCCAGTCTTGGCGCCGTATTTTTCAAATTGTTCGGCAACCTGATGAGCGAGTTCGCGGGTGGGTTCTAACACCAAGATCTGGGGTTTACCCATTTTGGTGATCTTGGAAAGGGAGGGGAGAGCGAAAGCTGCTGTTTTGCCGGTGCCTGTTTGTGACGCGCCGATGACGTCCTTACCCTCCAAGATCACCGGGATGGCTTGTGCCTGAATCGGTGTTGGATTAGTGTAGCCGGTTTCAAGAACTGCTTCGAGAATCGGTGCGGAGAGGCCTAGTGTGTCAAATCCCATGAGGTGCTGGGTTTAGGCACGTGTCGGGGCAGGGTCAAGGATTTGATTTGGTGGGATGGCTCGGTCTCATCAGGAAGTAATCATCATAATGTAGGGTCGCCGCGCCGTTGCTGAAGGTGATTCTGAATAGGTTAGCTTTGAGGAAGGTCATACTTCCATTACATGAATCCTGCCTTGATAAGTTTGATTTGGGTCGAACGAGCCGTTCAACCCTTGTGTATTAAAAACGTGCTATCCTTTCGGAGGAAGCGGCGGAGGAGTTCGTTTGACCCTTGAACGCCTGCCGGATGTTCGGAAGGTAGCTTGAACACTCCGCCG
>JBILAN010000045.1:0-19668 GCA_044354135.1 Luteolibacter sp. | reverse complement strand
TTAGCTCCTGCATGGCTTCTGCGGCCTCTGAAAGGTCCTGTTGGATGTCTTGAAGGCTCGACTCATGGGCATCTTTCAAGCTGTCAGTAGCCTCGAGCGATGAGTGGCTGAACCATTGTTCTTCCTCCTGGGCACGGAGCTGATCGAGTCGCTCCTTCATATCCTCTAAGTATGTTTCATCAACCATCGCGTCCTCAGAGAGCTTTTCCAACTGGGAATCGAGCTGTGACCATGCCTGTGGCTCACGGGATGTTTGGGTTTCAATCTGCTTGGGTTTAATCGGAATCAGCAGGCCGATAGCCAGTAAGATCAAGGCAGCGGCAGGGGGGGGAAGCGTTTTTGGGAGGTGCCAAGTAAGCGATTCAGAGAGGTTTTTAGGGCGTTCTGGCCATGGTAAAATGCCAGCAGAAGCCGTGGAAAGTGCCGAATTCATCCTATGCGAAGCCTCAATTCGAACCAATGCCTGGTCCGGCGATTCAAAACGTTTCGATGCTCTTTTAAGGACAATTAGTCCCAAAATAACGAAAAATATAGCCAGTGATCCACCTAGAATCGCCGGATGCAAATCAGGGAATTCACGCCGGAAGCCTAAAACGAAAACCGAACTGATCACCGCAGCAATGAGCAATGGACCTGCGAATCCATCCAAGAACCATGCCAAATTGATACGACGCGATAGCCGCATAGCTTGCTGCATCCAGTAATTCTTATTTTCTAATCCTTGAGAACCCATAACGATATAATTGATCAGACAATTCGATTCATGCGACTCGTTTTTTCAGGTAATAGCATAATTTTTCAGCTCAAATGTAGAGGGTAGCGGACCATTGTTATTTGTGGATTCAACGATTTGGCATTACATATATTGTAACAAGTTGACTATATTTTAACCCCTGAATCGTCAGGAGGTCGATTTAAGCCAAAAGACGAGTTTATGTGAGGTATCCGTGGCGTTGCCCTGATTTGGTGAATTATCGGAATCAGAGACCTCAGGCCAATCGAGATCAGCGATGAGATCATCGTGTTGAATGTAGCCGCGTTTGTTCCAGAACGAATCGTGTGGACGATAATCCTTTGGACAAGCTGGATGATCAATGGGACGTATGACCGAACAAAATGTCATGATCGTGAAATGGTGTCTGAGCGCCCATTGCTCGCGCAGATCAAAAAAACGATGCCCGATGCCCTGACCCCGAAATTGTGGTAAAAGCACCGATTCTCCAAAATACCCGATTTTTTCCAAATCGTAACCCGCTGCAAAAAACGGTTTCTGAAAAGCTGGATCAGCTTCCACTAGCGGAATGCAACTCGATACGCCGATGATTTGATTATTCATTTTGGCGATCACCAAAAAGGCGTTATCTGACTTTGTGTAGTGTGATAAATAATCGCGTTCGTAGGCTAAATCACCGTCGTAAAGATATGGATATTCACGAAAAACCCTACAGCGGAGTTCAGCCAAGTGTTCTAGAACGTCCTTTGCGTCGCTTCCATTGAGTCCGGTGCATTCGATCATCTCTGTGGATATTTAGATAAGTTTTACTCTGGTGATCGATTCAAAACCGTGCAGTTTGAAATTTTCTCGCTTTGCAGAATTCAGAATACGTCGATGATTCAACGAACTTTCCCAATATGATCTCATCCTCACTCAAAACGATTATCCCCCTGCTGATCCTTATTTCGGCGCCAGTTTACGCTCAGGAAAAGCCCGCTGCAGATGATAAAAAGTCGGCTACTGAAGAAAAAAAAGCCCCTGTTACTGACGAGAAATCGGTGGAACCCATCCAGAAAAAACGCTCCGTTAAGATCGATGGGAAGAATGTCGATTACGTTTCCACCGTTGGAAAGATGGTATTGAAGAACAAAAAAGGCGAACCCCGAGCATCGATTTTTTATACCAGCTACACACTTGAGAAAGCTGGAGACGTTTCTAAACGACCTGTCATGTTTGCATTTAATGGTGGTCCTGGGTCGTCTGCAGTGTGGTTGCATCTCGGGATATTAGGACCTCGCAGGTTGGATTTACCCGGCGATGGCACAGAGCCCGTCACTCCCCCTGCCCGTTTGATTGATAATGATCAAAGTATTTTGGATGTTTGTGATCTGGTCTTTATCGATCCTGTTACAACTGGTTACAGTCGTGCTGAAGGTAAGACCGAGGAAAAGGAATTTCATGGATTGAATGAAGATATTGAATCTGTCGGTGATTTTATTCGGATGTGGATCACCAACAACAAACGTTGGAGTTCGCCAAAATATCTCTGTGGCGAATCCTACGGTGGCGTTCGTGCAGCAGGTTTGGCGGATCACTTACAAGATCGCTATGGCATGAGCTTGAATGGCGTCATTTTGCTTTCATCCTTGTTAGACTATCGGACTCTGATGTCATCGCAAGGCAGTCATCTTTCATACCAGGTATTTCTACCAACTATGGCAACCACCGCTCTGCATCATCGAAAAATCAAAGGTGAACGAGATACAGTCTATCAAGCAGCTAAAGAATTTGCCTATGGCGATTATGCTCTAGCCTTATTGAAGGGCAACGAAATCAAGCCAGATGAATTCGATAAAGTAGCTGGTAAATTGGCGGAAATGACCGGGATATCTCCAGATTTATGGAAAAAACATCATCTCGCCATGGATTCGAATACGTTTCGTGCTGAACTATTAAGAGCTGAAGGAAAAGTAATTGGTCGCTTCGATTCACGAGTCGCATGGGATGTCACCGATCCAACCTTGGCAACGGCTGAATACGATCCTTCATATTCTTTGGCCTATCAGGCATTTTCGACAGCGATGCTAACTTATCTCGGCGACGAACTCGGCTGGAGAGAAGACCAGCCCTACGAAATTTTGACATCGGGCGTGCATCCTTGGAAATACGGATCTGACAACCGCATTGTAAATCTCACCAATGGTCTCGCCACCGCCTTACGAGACAACCCAAAATTGAAGGTGCTTGTGATGGGTGCCCACACCGATCTTGCGACACCGCCAGAAGGTGTGTCTTACTCCTTGCGCCAAGTAACAGGCACATCCCCTGCACTCTTGAAACAAATCACATACACCTACTACGACGCAGGCCACATGTTCTACACCAATCCCGCAGATCTCAAAAAATCTAGAAAAGATCTGGTGGAGTTTCTGAAATAGACAGAGATTCTTGGTTTTTCTGGCATTTATAGAACCACGGATTGCACGGAATGGTTGCTTCCTTACTTGGTTCTTGGATTTTATAGCAATTCTTCACTCTGTGTATTCCGTGCATTCCGTGGTTAAATAAATTCTCATATAGCGTTACTTGGGATTCAAAGTTTTCCTCCGTTTTCTCCGCCCCTCCGCTCTCTCTCCGTTTAAATCTTCAGATTTGAAATTTGAAAGTTGGAATTTGAAATTTGAGGCTTAGCCTCAGCGCATGCGCCTCGACCATACGTTTGCCAATCTCCAAAAACAGAATCAAAAAGCCTTTATTGCCTATGTAGCGGCTGGCGATCCTTCGTTTGAACTTTCTCTAGAGGTGATGCATACTTTGGCGGATATCGGAGCCGATGTGATTGAGCTTGGGTTGCCGTTCTCCGATCCTCTGGCCGATGGTATCGTCAACCAGATGGCGGCGGATCGTGCTTTAAGAGCAGGCATGACTACGGCGCGGACACTGGACTTGATTAAAGCGTTTCGAGAAAAGAACAACAATACCCCTATCGTTCTTTTCACATATTTGAACCCGATTTTCACCTATGGCTTTTCGCGTTTCCAAAAAGATGCGGCTGCGGCCGGCGCGGATGGGATTTTATTGTTAGACCTTCCTCCGGATGAGGCTGAACTCTCCGCCGAGCTTGCGGAAAACAAGTCCCTCTCCCACATCCGCCTGATCGCACCATCGACCCCGCCAGATCGCATCAAAATGCTCGCAGAAAAAGCCGAGGGTTTCATCTACGCCCTTTCCCGAAGCGGAGTTACTGGCGGACATTCTGCTCCAGCCGCCACGATTCCAGCTCAGGTCGCCGCGATCAAACAGCACAGCAAAGTCCCCGTCTGCGTCGGATTTGGAATTTCTAATCCAGAACAAGCCGCCCTCGTCGCAAAATCCGCCGACGGCGTGATCGTCGGCTCCGCTATCGTCAAACGCATCGAGGAAAACCTCTCCAACCCAGCCCAAGCCGTCAGGGATTTTGCCAAGCCTTTGATTGAGGCGATCAGAGCGTAGAGCTGAGAGCCCAGAGTCCAGAACCCATAGAAAAGGCTTTCTTGCACTTGATCACTAGCTACTGAACCTATAATTCCGCTTCAAATATTCTTTCACTGTTCAATCTTAATCCTTCACTACTCAAATGCTCCTCCACTTCTACAAAATGAATGGCGCCGGTAACGATTTCATCGTCATCGACAATCGCGACTTATCGATCTCTCTCGACGATGACACCATCGCCGCTCTTTGTGATCGTCATCGCGGAATCGGTGCTGATGGATTGCTTGCAGTTGAGCCTGCGGAAAAAGGAGCAGACTACAAATTCCGTTACTACAATGCCGATGGTGGTGAAGCGGAAATGTGCGGCAACGGCGCGCGTTGCTTTGGATTCTTCACCGCGCATCTTGGTAATGAGGATGAGGAACTTCCTTCCAGCGTTTCTTTCGAAACCATCGCCGGAACGCTTACCGCTGAAATCGTCGGCGATGAAGTCCGTATAGCGATGTCGGAACCGAAATCTCTTGAACTCAATACTCCCGCGAAAGTTGATGGCTTTTCCGGCGTCCTCCATTTCCTCAACACTGGCGTGCCGCACGTCGTCAGCTTTGTAGAAGATTTGGAAAACACCGATGTCTTCAATGTAGGTCGTGCCACGCGTTATCATTCACACTTCGCGCCAAGCGGAACCAACGCAAATTTCGCGAAAGTCATTTCTCCAAACCATATCGCCATTCGAACCTACGAACGCGGAGTTGAAGATGAAACCCTCGCCTGCGGCACCGGTATGGTTGCTTGTGCACTCGTGCACCACTTGCTCACCGGCGCAGAATCACCGATCAAAGTCGATGTCGAAGGAGGAGATACTCTCACTATCGGTTTCGAAAAAACCGGCGATCAAACCTTCAAAAACGTCACCCTCACCGGCCCAGCCGATTTCGTGTTCGAAGGCGAAATCGAAATCTAACACATTTCCTCAACCTGAAACGACTCTTCCAATACCTGTTCGTCGTCCTCGGCTGTATCCACATGGTCGGTGGACCCTACTCCGTGGTGCAGCTCTATGCATGGGCGAACATGTTGGTCACCTACTCCCAGGAAACATCCATTTCCGAAGCGGTCGTCGATACTTTTAGCGGTGAAAAGCCCTGCCATCTGTGTAAAAAAATCAGCGAGGCGAAATCATCTAATTCCGAAAAAGAAAGTCCCAAACCCGTTCAGCTTTCCCAGAAACTGTTCCAAGATTATTTCGCGCCTACTCTGGTTAGTCTCCGCGATCCCTTTTCCTCCCCTCTCCCGCCCATCGATTTCCCAGCCCTTGCAGATGCGCATGATTACGCCGCAAACGGCCCGCTAGCTCCGCCTCCACGGGCGTAGAGCTGTTCGTTAGATTTATACGGTAAAGGTAGGGCGTCATCGCCGAGGGCGCCGCGCTTAGCGTTACGTGATCGATTCTTCATTGGGGATTCCTATGACTCCTCATTCCATGCGGTGCCCTCGGCGATGGCACCCTACCCCACCAAATTCTTTCCAAACTTTTTTAATCTCATTCAATGAAACCATTTCTATTTATCATATTATCATCATCTATCGCCCTAGCGGCACCTGAAAACCTTGACGAAATCATTGTCAAAGCCAACACCTCACCCACTCTCACCCAACCCACCCTCGAACAAGATCGAATCGATCTCGCGAAAATCCCCGGCGGCACGGAAACCATCGATGCCGAACGTTTTCTAACAGGTCGAACTTCGACTTTTGCCGATACGTTTGCGCTTTCACCCGGCGTCGTCGCGCAATCGCGCTTCGGTTCCGATGAAGCGCGCATCTCCATCCGTGGCTCTGGTTTGCAACGCACGTTTCACGGTCGCGGCATACGCGTCATGCAGGACGGCATTCCGCTGAACCTCGCCGATGGTGGATTCGACATGCAGGCCATCGATCCACTCGCCGCATCCCACATCAACATCTGGCGTGGCGGAAACGCGTTGTCGCGTGGCTCAACCACTTTAGGTGGAGCCATCGATTACCTCTCTCACACCGGCCACACCGCACCCGGACACTCCGCGCGGATCGAATCAGGATCTTACGATTACCTCCGTACCCGTCTCGCAGGGGGCTACACTGAGGGATCGAGAGATCTCTATTACTCGCTATCACACGCCTCGCAAAGCGGCTTTCGTGATCACGCCGAGCAATCCGCCCAACGTTTCTTTTCAAACTTCGGGATCAGGCTGTGTGACGATCTGGAAACCCGATTCTACATCGCCGCCATCCATACTGATTCCGAACTCCCCGGTTCTTTAACCAAAGCCGAGCTAGAAGCCAATCCACGCCAAGCCGACAACTCGATCTTCGGTGCGGCAAACTTTGATAATCGCCGTGACTTCGAGCTGTTTCGTGTCGCCAACAAAACCACCCTGCGCGATGGTGATAACACTTGGAATTTCTATTCCGCATGGACCTACAAAGATCTCGATCACCCGATAACACCTTTCGCTGGCATTCTTGACCAACTCTCCAACGACCTCGCCACTGGAATCACGTTTTCCAACAACAGCGAACTCACCGGACGTGAAAATGAATTTCGCTCAGGGCTTTCGTTCACTTATGGAAACACTACCGATTCCCGTTTCATGAATAATAACGGCAATCGCGGCGCTCTCCGTCAACGCGATGATCAAACCGCCACGAATCTGGAAGCGTTCATTGAAAACCGCCTTTACCTCTACGAAAAACTGAGTTTCACTGCGACGCTGGCTGCTGCGTATTCCACTCGCGAGAATGATAGAGAATTTTCCAATCCCGTCGCTTCACCGCCGTTCTACACGCAACCCGCTCTGGGCGCATTGACGAGTTACGACGACTCATTCTCCAACATCGCACCAAGCATCGGTTTGTTGTATGAGCAAAATGACATCCAGTATTTCATCGGAATTTCGCGTAGCTTCGAGCCGCCATCGTTTTCCGAAGCCGTCACCGCAAACATCGCTCGCGACGCACAAACCTCCAACACTCTCGAACTCGGTAGTCGCGGCACCCGCTCCTTCACGAAATGGGATGCCACGTTTTTCTACTCCATGGTAAAGGACGAACTCCTCACCATCACCGATCCCCTCACCCTCGTTTCCACCACCCAAAACGCCGACGATACGATCCATACAGGCATTGAACTCGGAACCGAGCTAGATCTTTTAGGAAACGCATGGGACACCGAAACACCGAATCACAGACTAGTCTTCCGCAGCGCCTACACCTACGGCAACTTCCGTTTCGACAGCGATCCCACCTACGGCGACAACCGCATCGCAGGGCTCCCCCCTCACCTCGTGCGCGGCGAACTGCTATGGGAAAACGAACAAGGCTACTACGTTGGCCCCACCTTCGAATGGGTCCCCGTCAAATCCTTCATCGATCACCGCAACACCTTCGCCGCAGATCCGTATGCCCTCCTAGGCTTCAAATTCGGCCGCCGCGTCACCAATGGTTTCTCATGGTTTGTCGAAGCCAAAAACCTAACAGATGAAATCTACAGTGCCACCCACGGCGTCATAGATAACGCCGGTGGTGTCGATCAACGCCAGTTCCTACCCGGAGATGGAAGATCCGTTTTCGCGGGGGTGGAGTGGAAGTTTTGATTAGCGTGATGACCCCAATTTGTCGGGGCCATGCCAGAATTATAAACCTACATCCTTAAATTCAGAGGAACCACGGAATACACGGAATACACGGAATACACGGAGTGATTGTATGCACACTGATTTTGAGTTTTTATCAATGTCGATTGATAAAAGTAAAAACGAATATGAAGCCTTAACGCAGCGCTTTAGCACTCACTCTGTGTACTCCGTGTTCTCCGTGGTAAAAAATCTTAGTTGGCAGTGGAGTTCCTAATTCAGCCGTTTCATTGGCTTCTCATTTCATTGGGCGGCCTTGGCAATCCTCCTTCGCTAAAGCTACGGAAGGACAAGTTGCCGCTCTACCTCATTTGGAGTTCATTCGCGTTTATCCGCGTTCATTGGCGGTTAAATTTCACTCCTCCAATCTCGCCGAGATGATCTTTTCGGAGGTCTTCGCTTTCAACTCCACATCCGGCGCAAACGTTTGGATCCGCCACTCTTCCAACAACCAGCCGATCTCCCACAGTGAAGCTTGATGGGGTTTGTTTTTCCAACGCTCAAACCACTCGTTCCACAGCGGGCGGATGAGATCCATTTTCTCAAGATCTTTGACCAAGGGCAGACTCCCGATTCGACCGAGGCGGGAGCGGATGGCTCGGAATCTTCGGGTGAGATCGATAAAGGTGTCGTAGCCGGAGGTCCATGCGAAATGCTCACGCATCAGCCAGGAAAGTTGTTCTTCGAGATCCTCGGCGATTTCGCCGAAATTGCGGTCGCCTTTGTTTTTGGTGATCCATTCCCTAACTTCGCGTTCCGCGCTGACGATTTCATCGAGTGTGGAACCGATTCTGGTTCCTGCTTCAAACCATTTTCCGCGTGCGGCTTCTGTTAGTTCCGTAAATTGTTCGGGACTTCTCGGAAACACCCCACCCGCCGCGCCCTCGGCTGCCAGCAGGATCAGTTCATCGAGAGCTATACCGAGTCGAGTCATTTCGACTTTTGCGAGCATCCCGATAGGAAACTTTTTCCTGAGATAATCGACCTCATGCTGCGAACCCAACACCAACAACCTCGCCCCTCCCCTGCGGTGCGATTCGCGGGCTTCGTGAAAATCCGTAAACGCGCGCACGCCGACGGTTTTTTCCTCATCCACCAAAGCAGGAAATGCTGGTCCACCGGCGGTCATGACTTGTTCGGGCAAGCTCTCGCCATCCCACGCGCTCATGCCGCGTCGCTCGATATCGGCGGTGGCGGCGGCTTCGAATCGTGCGCGCATCCGATCCGCCAGTTTGAGTTTCAGTTCCGCGACATTTGTCCCCAACGCGAGTTCTTCGCCTTCGTCATCGCAGACCCATATTTTCATGACAAGCTCATCGGGAAGTTTTGTTAGATCAAACTCCGATGCCGGGATCGTTGCTCCGTTACGTTCGTGAATGTGCTCGGAGAGGTTTTCGCGTATGCCCTTTTCCTTGGGTGCGTCCGACCATAACTCTGCGAAACTAGAGGCGGTATCTGAAATAGGTTGGCATAATTTACGATAATCTTTCGGCAAACCGCGCATGAGAAATTCCGCGCGTTGTTCAAGATTTCCATCGACTCCCCACTCAGGCAACCATACTGGCAGAGACGGAAGTTGATCAACGTGCACGCCCAACGTGATGCCGTCATCGCGTTCGCCCGGTGCGCAATGATAGTAGACCGGATATTCATCGCCTTCGTATATCAACACATCTGGAAAATGTTCTAATCCTATCAAATCTTCCCACACCACATCGGCCATCCCGAGCATTAGAGAATCTTCGTTTTGCTCACGCCATTTGTGAAATGATGCCGCCGTTGAAATTTCTTCGGGAATCCTCGCAGCAAAAAACCGCACCACCGCATCTTCGCTCCACAACATCCCGGGTCGTCGCAGCTTGCCCTCAATCCCTTTGATTTCCTCACGCATCGCTTCCATATGATCGAGGAAACGGGTTTTCCTACGCAAGCCGCCGCCTAAAATTCCTTCGCGCAGAAACACCTCGTGCGCAGCTTTTTGATCGACCCGTCCGTAATGCACGCGCCGACCCTCGACGACATGCAGTCCGCCGCAGATCACGGTTTCCTTGCCATAAACCGCACCTTGTTTTTCATCCCAATGAGCTTCGCCATAGCGACTGCGGCAGAGATGAGGAGCGACGGTCTCGACCCATTCTGGTTCTATCATCGCCACGCGTCTCGCCCACAGCCGAGTGGTCTCAACGAGTTCCAGCCCCATTAACCATTCGTTGCGTTTCTTTAAACCAAACAATCCCGATCCAGGAAATACTGCAAAAAAACCACCTGCTGCGCTCCGATACGCTTTGTTCTCCATATCCCAAAGCCCGAACTGTCTCGGAGCACCGGCTAATAATGATCGATGAATTGCACCGTAATCATTATTCTTTTTTGAAACTTGAAATTTGATATTTGAAATTTCAGCAAGCTCCTCAACGACATTCCCCCATTCCGTCACGCGTTTCGCGTTGAGAAAATTTTTGCCGCAATATTTTCGCAGTTGATTCCACTTCCATTTGCGGCCGTCGTAAAACTTGGAAACATCGCGCCAGAGATTCAGAATCGCAATGAAATCGCTATCGGGATCATTCCACTGCGCATGAGCGGCATCGGCCTCGCGTTTCTTCTCAGCAGGCCGCTCGCGGGGATCGCTTGATTCGAGTCCTGCGACGATAATGGTGACTTCTGATTCGCAACGTTCGTGTTTCGCTTCAATCAACATCCGGGCCATCCTTGGATCGACTGGTAACTTCGCTAATTCACGACCGATATCCGTGAGGCCTTTTTCATGATCCAGCGCACCGACCTCACGCAAGGCACGGTAGCCTTCGGAAATGGCTTTTGGGTTGGGTGGATCGATGAATGGAAACTCGGTAATTTCCGGAAGGCCGAGCGCTTTCATTCGCAGGATCACTCCAGCTAGTGAACTACGACGGATTTCCGGATCGGTGAATTCCGAACGATCTAACAAATCGCTTTCCTCATAAAGTCGGAGACAAATCCCATCCTGCAAGCGACCGCAGCGACCTTTGCGCTGGCGTGCACTGGCTTGACTTACCGGTTCGATCTGCAAGCGCTGTACTCCACGAGTGGGACTCCAGCGGCTAACTCGAGCTAGACCGGAATCGATCACAGAAGCGATGCGAGGGATAGTCAGGGAGGTTTCAGCGACGTTCGTGGCAAGCACCAGGCGACGTTTCTTTCCCGGTTGGAAAATACGTTGCTGCTCGCTCATGCCAAGTCGGGCGAACAAGGGCAGTACTTCGGTGTTTCGATAATTGCGTCCTTCCAATAATTCCGTTGCTTCGCGGATTTCTCGCTCACCTGGCAGAAAGATCAGAACGTCGCCTTGGGAGTCAATGTCACTCAAATAATCCACGCCTCTTCCTACATGAGCGGCGATTTCTTCATCATCATTTCCCGGCAGGAAAAACTCAGCTACGGGAAACATTCTTCCTTCAGCTTCGATAACTGGAGTTTCTTGTCCGAAAAATTCTGCAAACGCACCAGCGTCGAGCGTAGCGGAAGAGATGACTAGCTTCATCTCGGTTCGGATTTCTAACAGTTTTTTGAGATATCCTAGAAGGAAATCGATATTGAGCGAACGTTCATGTGCTTCATCTAGAATCAGTGCATCGTAACGATTGAGATTTCTATCACCCTGCGTCTCGGCAAGCAGGATACCATCGGTCATGAATTTGATACGGGTCGCGTCAGAAGTGGTATCATCAAAGCGCACCTGATAACCCACAAAACCGCCAAGCGGCACCGCAAGTTCATCCGCAACCCGCTTAGCCACCGACACAGCCGCAATCCGCCTAGGCTGAGTGCATCCGATTAATCTTCTTTTGGCATCAGGCTTTTGGTATCTGGATTCTAAAGCTTCCGCGACCATCTTTGGTAACTGAGTTGTCTTGCCAGAGCCTGTCTCAGAAACCACCACTACGACTTGATGGTTAAGTATTGCATTAATCAACTCGCGGCGTTTTCCCACCACTGGAAGATCCGTCGCATAATTCCACTCCCCCGAAAAGCTCATCGGTGCGGATTTTATTTATATTTGGGATAGATGTTGAACTCGATCCTTTTGAAAGCCGACTGATCGAATTCGGCATTTCCAAAGTTTTGGCTTAATCCAATGATTTTGCCATCAATCACATTTTTTAACTCGAAGACTAATATGGAACCATCTGCTAAATGACCTCTTACATCACCTTTACGCTTAATAGCTTCTGAATAATCGCTTTTTTTAAGGGCAAGGTTTTTGATGCGATGAACTGGAAAAACAACCTGAGTAAAGGGAGTCTTGACCTTGATCATTTCATTATCAATGCTGATAACTTCACCCTCAAGCGTATCACCATTTGCAAGCATCATCCTGCCATCAGGCAATTCTTTGGGTTTTTGAGGTTGGACAGGCATTCCACGATGGAAGTTCATACGATTGAAACCTAATTCTCGAAATTCAGCCTCGTCATCATTCGATTCATCAACATTACCATCCCATTCAGAAATTTGTATCTCAGATAGTTTGGTTTCATAATTTGGATCCGAAATAAAGGTTAGGCCTTTTCCTTTCATTTTATTCATTTCTTCATCAAGAAAAGTCGACTGAAGAACATGATCGATGTAGATATGAATTTTTTTGGTTCTCTGACTCATACGAATTTCGATCCGTGCATTTTCAGTTGGTTGCATCCGACTTGGATTTGCAATGATTCTCAAGTAATTGCTGTCAGAGAGCCTTCTGATCCGAGTAGATGATCCCTGAATATAAATTTCATATCCACTCTGAGGATTCGGGGTTGTGATATCAGAGGTAAAAAGAATCACCTTGGATTTGAAGATTCCTTTCCAGGCTAGATTGTAGCCAATTTCCATTTCATCGGGAAAATCAAAATCACGAGCAATGGCACCCGTTGCTTTTGAGGTGAATTCGCTGTTGGCGTAGACCCAACTCTTTTCATCACCAAGAACCTTCCAATCTTCTATCCCAGTAGGACCACGGTAGATGATCTTGCTAGCGCGTGAAATATTGACCGATTTTACGTTAAATCTGGAAAAAACCATCTCCCCTGCATACCACGTATTGAGACAAATTTCTTTATCATTTAATCCAGTGAGCATCCCTTTTACAGTGTCACCATTGGTTAACTCCAATACCGCTTGATGACCTGCGTTCTGAGTTGATTCTTTCATCTTGGATGGCAATTCGAGATCTTTGATTTGAATCAATTTAAACTGAGGTTGGTTTGCAAGCAAATCAGAATGCCAAGTTAGAGTATCCAAATTTAATGAAACAGCGTTTCCACTCAATTGATCGCCGTTAATGAAACGCACCGTAGCATTTTCTTGATCAGCAAAACAAAAACCTGTTAGAATAATAAATGTGATAAAGAACTTCATCTGATGCTTTTCTGTAAATTATCTACTTTGAGTGGATTAGGTTTTGCCGAGGCATTTCTTTCTAAGTGAGAGACGACGCTGCGATTCAACTGAATTTCTCCGAGTAAGGGATGGGAGATGTTGACTTTATCTCCGTTGAAAGAGCATTTGCTAACATGGCAGGATCCACCCCCTCGGAAGAATAAATTCAAACCCTTGAATTCCTCTAATTTTTTATCTGGGGCGGTGGCCGCAAAATAAATCGTGGAAACTTCGGAATCAGGTAAATCCATAGCTTCAGCTTGGAAATTACTTTTAAAGCGATAGATTCTGCGATCATTGGCATTGGTGATGGATAAGATACGACCACCGAATCGTTCTCCGTTGTTACCAATAACCGCATCTTCCTTGAGGTCGCCTCTTTCCTCGGCACGATGCCTGTCGGCACGATCATCCCATTGTGAAATTTCAATGTTTGTTATACTGATTTGGTTATCATCCGCTGCTTCGGCATGGAAAGAAATGCCAGTTCCACTGGGTTTATTGGGATAACTATCCGTATATTTATCTTGCAGGCGGTCATCCAGATAAAGCTCTATGCTGCCATTTTTACGATTCACTCTGACTTCCATCAAAAGTTCTTTGGCAGCAAATTCCTGAGGCATACGAGCGATCTGAGCGATAGGGAAATAGCGCTGATTACCCGTAGATTCACGTCTGATTTGCATTCCTGCTCTGTTGAATTGAAAGTAATATCTATTCACACTAGTGCCTTTGAAATCCATGGGATCCCCAAATGTAAACTTAAAGTTCGGTAAGTTTGCCCATTTAAGTTTGAAGCGGATAGAGTAATTATCCGGTAGCTTCATATCACGATAAATCGTTCCGCTACCGTCACAGAAGAGCATATTATTTTCTACTGCCCACTCAGTAGCTTGATCCTTTGGACTGCTCCACTCTCTGATTTCATTGGGTCCTTTGTAGATCGTTTTTTTGGAAAATATTCCGACTTCTAATGAGTTTATTAATTCGCGTGAGATGTTCATCTCACCCATCGAAGGGGAGTGAACCTTGAGGACTTTATCATCCAAACTGCGAATCTCTACAGGCAATGAATCCCCATTGATGAGCGTGATGTTTTGCTCAAGAAGTTCGTAATTAATATCCGATTTTCCAAAATCAATTTTTTGGATTCCATCCGGATTGATTTTGATCGGCTCAGTCGAGTGCGGCGCGTTGAGAGTAACCGTGCCGTCAATATCCATCGCTATCAATTCGCCAGAAATCTTGTTTTTACCTGAAAACGAAATTTCAGCAGCGCCTGCATAGGTGGCGATGCAGAGAAGGCAGAGTCTAAGATTAAAATTCAACATTCCAGTCATCGAGGTAGCTTTCCATTGATTTGAAATCTAGCATACTAGCTGAGTTCATATCGATATTGATTTCTCCAGCAGCGGAGTTGTTGAGGCGAATATTTTTTGGATTACCTGAAATGATCTTTCCACTGATGCTGCCATGCGGATGGAATTTAACCTTGAAGTCAGATTCCTTTGATTCATCGGCTGCTTTGAGTTGTGATTTTGCGAATCGGATCTCGGCGATTTCATTTGTAGGAAATGCGAAGTTTCCAAATCGTCCTGATAGAATTACTTTGCCATCTTTGACCGATGAAATTTTTCCCGAAAAACGGTCTGTTCCGTTGGTTAGCAGCACGATATCTGTAATATCAGATTCCAAGCTACGTGCGGAATCCGGAATTCCGTTCCAATCAGCGACAATGATATCTGAGACGCGCAATGGAGAATCGTCCATTTGAACCATAAATCCGTATCCAGCTCCTTTACCGACGTATTCGTTAGATGGGGCGTCTGAATTGTTTTCGATTTCCGATTTTTCCTTCCAATCACAGACGAATTCGCCATCGACAAACAGCATGATTCCTCCAGAGTTGCGATTACAGCGGATTTCGACTTTTGCGGATCCGGAATTGGAAAGGCGTAGGGAAGAGCTTTTCGACTGAAGGCGATTCATGAACGATCTTCCATCCTCATCGAAACCAGCGCGATAGAGCACAACGTAGTTTGAATAGAGATGAAGAATGTAACTGGAGCCGAAGATATTCGGGAGATTGCTCATGGAGCTAGGTTGACCATGATCAACTGGCCCATTGACAGGTGCCGCCTTTTCGGGAGTCTTGAAATCAGCATGAAACGCAACGGCCAGGGAAAGACGGTTTTTCCATGAGATATCGAATTGTAAAACCGAACGATCCGTCATGCCGGTGTCACGGGTAATCGCCGTACCCATGCGTCCTTCTTTCCAATACCAGGCAGAACCTGAAAATTTCCATAGAGGAGATTCTTTTTCGATTTCGGCATCGTCCTTACCTTTAGGAATGCCTTTGGAGTGATTAAAAGTTCTCTGAGTCCATTCCGTTTTATCAAACGGGCCATGATAAAGCACGCGGCCACCCATGGGATTTGGTGCGATGATGGCAATTTGGTCCCGAGGGATTTCCAATAAACCGGCAACATCGGTCTGTATGAGCGCGCGTTTGTCATCAATTTCCTGGATCGTTCCGGGAATTCTATCGCCATTTATGAGACCGATATAAGAAAGAGTGGTCAGAGCACGTTCTGGTTTGCCTGATTTAAGAATGACTTGTCGGATATCAGCTGGATTAAATTCGATCGCCTTGTCATCAGGTGTATTACGTTTCCAGAGGATGGCCTTTTTCTCGCCAAAACCTAGAAATTCTCCGTGTAATTGATCGCCATTATCGAAGCGCAACAAGTCAGCATTTTCCGCTGATGCTAGAATCGGTAAAATTACTATGAAGGAGATTAAAATTTTTAAAATCATTTTTCGTAAATTGGTAAGTAACGGTAGTTGAGTGCAAGTGAGAGCAAGGCACCAGCTGTGCTGAAAGTTTGGCCGTGATTTCCTGGGAAAGAGCCATCAGAAGATTGAATGGTATCGATGTAACGGACGTTACGATTGTTCCAATCTTTCCAGACGGCCTCATCAGCATGGAACAACGCTTGGGACATGTAATATTCGAAGTAATATGGATAATTCCTATCTCGATAATCCAGGTTTTTCTTTAGGAATTCAAGGCTCGCCTTAAAGCCTTTGGAATCGGTTTCTTTATTGAGTGCAAGACAGAGCAAACCGATAGCTGTTAGGGTTGGTCTTCCACCAGCGGATGATGTGTAGCCATAGGAACCGTCGGTGCCGCGGCAGCTTGCCAAGTAGGCGAGAGCTTTTTTGATTGATTCATCAGGAATTGGAAACCCGGCATTGCGAGCTGCGAATAAAGAAACGACCTGACTGCCTGTGACGGTTGTATCGGCATCTCTTGCGTCGGGTGTGTAACGCCAACCTCCTGTTGAATTTCGTTTTTGAGCGTTTAAAATGAGATCTATGGCTTTTTTGAGTGCCTCGCCGATTTTTGGATTGTTTACGACACCATAAGATTCAGCCAATGCCTTGGTGGCAAATGCATGTGTATACATGCTATTCCCAATGTAGCCGTTGTCCTTCATCTTGTTTTGTTTTGAAATGATGTAGTTAATGCCACGATTGATGACTTGAGCGTATTGACCGCTGTTCGGATCGGTTCCGTGTGCGAGGAACGCAGCGACACAGAGACCGACAACCCCGGGTTCATCGCCGGAGCCGTCACTCCATGAGCCTTCGGAGTTTTGGTTTTTTGCCAGATACGTTAAACCACGATTATAAATCAAATCCACCTTCGGTGGAATACTGTCGTCCCTGCGATCCAAGATTCCTTGTGCGCGGGCTGCAGCCGCTGAGCCGAGCAGCATGGTGATGAATGAGCGACGATAAATCATTTTCCTAGTTTCTCCATGCCACGGTTGTATGCGTCGAGCGCAGATTGAAATTCGCTTGGTAAGTTTTTTCCGGTGTTACCTGTTGCTTTTGGAACGCGACGTTCTTCATAATTTCCTTTGCCATTCCCACCGACAGCTTCGTTTTCTGTATTCGAATCGCCTGTTTGACCATTGCCGCCTTTTTCGCCTTTGCCTTCACCCTCTCCTTCACCTTCGCCCTCTCCTTCACCCTTGCCTTTTCCTTTTCCCTTACCTTTGCCTTCTCCCTCTTCCATCATTTTCTCCATCATATCCATCATCGCACCGCCTGCACCTTTTTCGCATTTACCGCTTTTCTTTTGTTTTTCTTTAGCAGCTTTGTGAATCAATTCGATGATTTCAGTCTGCGCGGCAATCGTGCGACCGCCGGTATCGGGTTCTGATAGGTAATCCGTGGTTTCATCCATGATGCCTTCGACTTTGGAGAGCAGTTCGATAACCTCAGGTATGGTTTGTTCGATTACGAGCTGTTGGACATCGGCCGAGAGTTCGTCCTGTTCATCGGCCACTTTTTCCGCGCCATCTGCATGTTTTTTGAGAAGCTCTTCCTTTCTGAGTTTATCGGACTCAGCACAAAGCACAGAGCCGAAAAGCAAAGCGGATAAATAGATGGGAATGGATTTCATTAATTTGGAGCTAAGGGTGCGGTTGCATCGCGTTTGAGTTGTTCGAGGACACGTGTTCTGCCGCGTAAATCCTGCTGTTCTTGGATCATTTTCATAACGCGTAACATGAATTCAAAATCTTCATCATCTGGATTGGGAGCGCCACCTGGGCCGCCCGGACCACCTGGACCACCACCATCGTCTTTAGCTCCTTCAAGAAGAGCTGCCCACTCATTGAGTTTATCGGCGGACTTTTTGGAGGTTTCGATTGCTGTATAGGAATGTGCGTCTTCGAGCTTACTCTGAATTTTCTCTAAACTAATATCCAGAGTGAGATCTAAAATCTCTTTCTGCTCATGAACAGCAATTTTACTGTCGCGCATGAGATCGACCACTTGTTTGAATACCGCCTCATTCGTGCGGGCGAAATAGTGACCGAGATCTTCCTGTATCCAGCGGATGTCCGAAGCGGTAAGCGTTTGTTGTTTGATTGAAGCTACCAGTTTGCGCTTATCTGCAGGATCGATTTCAGATTCTCTCACACCCAGAGTTTTTGATAGATTTGAGATCAAGTCATTAGCAATTTTATTTTGGTCTTCAGCTGCTTTTTTCAGGCGAGTAACAAATGTGCTGGCTTCAAATTTTTTGTTCGCGTCTTTAGCTTCCGCGAGTGCTTTGTCCATTTTCTCGACAACTTCTTTTTGTTCATCGACGGCTTTTTTCACATCTTCTTTGGATTTTTCAGCAGTGTTAGATTCTTCGCCTGCCTCTTGCAGTTTCTCGCTGACTTCGGGCATTTCCTTATCCGAGAGTTCTTGCATCGATTTCAAAGCCTCCGCCATTTTCTTCATCGTTTCTTTATCGATGTTTTTATTGCGAGCTGTGTCTTTCATCAACTGCTCCATGCGCTTGGTCAGTTCTTCCATAGCGCGGATGTTTTCTTCTTCCGCTCTTTTTTGCTCGGCGAGCTTATCCTTACCATCTTCGGTCTGTAATTCCTTACCATCGAGCTTTTCGAGGCGTTGGTTTTCATCGAGCATGTTCAATTCTTTTCGAGCAATATCTTCGAGGTCGTTGATAACACGGTCGAATTCTGCCTTTTTCAATTGAGCGTGTTCTTCATAGCTGAGGACGTAGATCAATACGGGTTCAGAATAAATGCGGCCACGTTCTGGAAAATAATCTTCAACGAACGCGCGCAAGATCAAACGTTGCGGAGTGATGTTAAATGCGGCTGGCGAAAAGGATGTGGCTTCGGTGATACGTTCCACTTCCGGGCTGCCTTTGAATTTGATGATTTCACCTGCAGCAGCAGGTTTCTCCCCAGGAAGTGTGCCATAGCTGCTCCACTCAATGCCTGCTTTGCGGATTCCGAAATCGTCTTCGCCAAGGATTTCAAAATCCAAAGTCTCGGTTGGAAGGATCGCTTTTTGTTTATCCAAGCCCTGGATGTAAGCAACTGGCGGTTGATCTTTTACGGCGTCCACGCGGATTTTGAAACCCTGACCACCAACCAAACCAAACTCATCGATCCATGATAACGGTATAGAGAACGGTGTGCTACCAGCATCGATAGGACCGAATCTGGATTTAACATCCGAAATTTTTATGGAGCCTTCGGACGAGACGAAACCTTCTGAGCTAACAAGTTCTCCGGAAATTTCGGTCGGTCCGAATGAAGCCTTTTTGAGTGGGCTGCTCGTTTCCAATTCGAAGCTGAGCTTACTGCCCTCTACTGCGCTGATTTCACCGATATTTAGTGCTACTTTGCTTTCGGGGATCTGAAGATAATCAGGCGGTTTGACCGTGACGGTGGTATGGAGAACGACAGGACGTTGTTTGGGCTGGATTTTTAGTCGATGTTTCAAGTCGCCTATGCGAAAAGTGATGACACCTTCGGCTTGTTGGCCCGGAAATTTAAATTCGTAGAGATTTTTTTTCAG
>JBILAN010000044.1:0-19687 GCA_044354135.1 Luteolibacter sp. | reverse complement strand
AACCGCGATTTCCAATCGCGTCTGCAACCGCCGTGTTAGCTGGAGATATTTCGCCGACGTTCTCGCGATTGAAATTGACGACATTCCGGAGGAAAAAAGATCGGCCATCTCCGCTGCGCTTCGATTCAAGGCTCCTTTCTTTTGGAAAATCCCTATCATTCGCAGCGTATTACCACTGATGAATTCATCCAAACCGCTTTGCCTCTTATTCGCTTCAGCTTTCTTTTTTACCGCCGTCTGCAACGGTGAAGAGAAAATCCACGATATCGTCATTTATGGCGACTCCTCGGGCGCGGCGGTTGCAGCCATTTCCGCCAAGCGCGATGGCCGTTCGGTGATCTGGCTCAACCCCACCTCATTCCCCGGCGGAATGAGTTCCAGTGGCCTTGGCGCGACGGATTTCCTCGGGAGACGCAATACCTTCGGGGGGATCGCTTCGGAATTTTACGATGCCATCGCCGCAGCTTACGGCGAAAAATACGTACGCAGCTTCGAGCCCAAGGTTGGGTTGCAGGTTTTCAAAAAAATGATTGCCGTTGCCGGAGTTGAGGTCGTTTACAACGAGCTTCTCGACCGCACCCCAGGCAAAGGCGTGAAGATGAATGGCAAAAAAATCGAGTCCATCACCATGCTGAGTGGAAAGACTTATCGTGCCAAAATGTTCATCGACGCGAGTTACGTCGGCGATCTCATGGCAGCGGCTGGTGTGACTTACACGGTGGGACGCGAGCCGGAAAACCAGTATAACGAAGACATGGCGGGCGTGCGGCGCGGTGATACCAAACCACGCCTGCACTACACCCAGAAAGACAAGGATCATTTCATCAAACAGGTCGACCCCTACATCACTCCCGGAAAACCCGAAAGCGGGTTGCTTCCGAAAATTTATAAAATTGAAAATCTAACAAACGGTCAGGGCGACAAAAAAATCCAAGCATACAACTACCGCGTTTGTCTAACAACCGATCCAAATCTACACATCCCCATCGTAAAACCCGAGGGTTACAACGAGCTCGATCACGAGTTGTTGTTGCGGAATTTCGAGGCAGGTGACCTGCGAATGCCTGCGTTGATCGAGCCGCTTTCAGGAACCGGCTCAAAAGTCGATTGGAACAACATGCATGCGGTGGGTTCGGATCTTGCTGGAGGAAATTGGGATTACCCTGAAGCGAGTTACGAAAAGCGCAGGGAAATCGAAAAGGCGCATGAAACCTACATCCGTGGTTTCCTATGGACCTTGTCTAGCAACCCGCGCGTGCCAGAAGCGATCCGCAAACAAGCTTCGAAATACGGCCTTTCGAAGGATGAATTCACCGACAACGGTGGTTGGCCATGGATGATTTATATTCGTGAAGCGCGCCGCATGGTGAGCGATTACGTCATGACCCAGCACGACTGCGAAGGCAAACGCAGCGCTCCGGATCCGGTCGGGCTGGGCTCGTTCGGCATGGACTCGCATTGCGTGCAGCATTTTGTCACCGAATCCGGACACGCCCAAAACGAGGGAGTCATCTGGCGTGTGCCACCAAAACCCTACGGCATCTCCTACCGCTCCATCATCCCGAAAAAAGGTGAATGCGAAAACCTGTTCTCACCCATCTGTTTTTCCGCCTCGCATGTCGCCCACGGATCGATGCGGATGGAACCCGTCTTCATGACCCTTTCCGAAAGCGCAGTCATCGCCGCCGGTTTGGCGATGGATAAAAACACCAGTGTGCAGGATGTGGATTATGAGGCATTGAAGAAGAAACTGTTGGATGCAAAACAGATTCTTCAAAATCAGCCTCTAGCCCAATAACTCAGATCCGGCTCTCCTGTTTATCAGTTTGACCGAGGCAAAAAATCTGTGTATGTTCTGTGTATGTCAACGAAGACCATATCGATTGATTTGGAAGCTTACGAGCGTCTCAGCAGGGCGAAGTTGTCGCCTAAAGACTCATTTTCGCGGGTGATCAAACGAGCGAAATGGGATGAATCAGGAAAGACTTGCGGAAATTTACTGGAAGCTTTGGCGAAAATGCCTACGGCGAGCGACGAGACCCTGGAGCGTTTGGAAGCGGCTCAAAAGGACGATCCCACCCCTGACCACCCATGGGCATGAAGCGTTTGATGTATGACACCTGTTTTCTCATCGATTTGGAACGAGAAATGAAGCGCGGGAAAGGCAAGGCATTTGCTTTCCTGGAATCCAATCGGGATGCTGTGGCGTGCATTTCTTGGATCGTTGCCGGCGAGTTTGCGGAGGGCTTCGGAGACATCCATGATCCTGCCTGCATGGCGATGCTATCTCATTACGAAATTTTACCGATGAATGAATCAACCGCTGGTCATTATGCCCGCACGACCTCACAACTTCGTCGTGAAAACCGATTGATAGGCACCAATGATTTATGGATCGCTTCGGCAGCGCTCGCCCATGAAATGGAACTCGTCACGAACAATGCTGTTCATTTTTCACGCATAGCCGGACTCTCTGTTAGAGGATATTAACGGGGCTGAGCAACGGAAGCTCTCGATCCCAACGGGATCATAGAAATTAGCCCGGGGTCGCGATTGAAAATCGCGGTTCCTTTCGGTTCACCGCGTCACTCCGCGCTGCGAATTCTCCACGAAATGAATGAGATGCTCAACGTGTGGATTGGATGCGGCGGCGGTGGCTTTCAACGAACTGACACCATTCGCAAGGCTGATGTCCTTCTTCAGGAACAGGCGCTTGTATGCGGATTTCAGATCGCGGATGTCATCTTCGGAAAATCCCCGGCGTTGCAGGCCGACCAGGTTCAAGCCGCGGGTGCTGGCGGGATTGCCGTCGATGATCATGAATGGTGGCACGTCCTGGACGATTTTCGAGAGTCCGCCGATGATCGAATGTTTCCCGATCCGGCAGAACTGATGGGCCGCGGCGAGTCCCGAGACAATCGCGTGATCCCCGACCACGCAGTGCCCTGCCAGGCTGCCGTTGTTGGAAAGAATGATATGATCACCAAGTTGGCAGTCGTGCGCAATGTGAGAATAACAGAGAAACAAATTGTGCGAGCCGATGCGGGTCGGCAGTTCTTCATGCGTGCCGCGATGCACCGTGCAGTTTTCTCGGAACACATTGTGATTCCCCACCTCCAGGGCGGTTGGCTCACCGATGTATTTCAAATCCTGAGTCTTACCGCCCACCATTGCATATGGGAAAAACTCGTTCGATCGTCCAAATTTTGCAGTTCCCTCCAGCACCACATGGCTGTGGAGCACGCAGTCATCGCCAAGCGTGACGTTAGCGCCGATGATGCAGTAGGGGCCGACCCGGACATTTTTTCCAAGCTCGGCTTTCGGTGAAATGATGGCGGTTGGATGTATCACTTGAAGAATTTAAAAATCAATGGACTAGCTGTAACGAGTCAATTTTGTCACGCAATTCACTACAAGCGCTCAAGCTGCCCTATCAGATGAATGGTTCTCGATGAATGGTTCTCAGACAAATTCCATCCTGCGTAATCATTTTCACTTGAAGAAAAAGCCACTTCTCCCCTTTTCGCAAGCTGCCGCTGATAGGCATCGCTCATCACCATGGTGCGAACCAAGGCCTCATCGATAAAACCCTCTTGTCGAAGCCGATACTTATCGTTTTCTTGTAATAAATTTTGCGAAGATTCGATAGATGAAGTTACCATAAAATATCAATTCAGGTTGGGAGTTTATTAATCAAAAATCTTAGATACCTCAATAGTTAATTTTACTTAATTAAAATCACGCTGTATTTCGTAGAGTTGCAATCCTCGGACATCTCATTAAATTTCCCATGCAGATGGAGGAGAATAAAGATAACCCCGAAACACTGAACATCCGTTGCCCGGGTTGTCGGTTGCGATTCAACGTATCCCCAGAATACATGAATCGAATCGTCGAATGTGGCGGCTGCGACAAACAATTCCGCATCACGGAAGATACGATTGTTCATTCTAAAAAAGTTTATCCTAAAGGGAAAAAAGATCTGGAAGCCAATTATTTCCGCCGCATCCCAAACGAATCCATCGCAGAGCCGAAAGGCATGCAACCGATCAGCTATGCCGATTTCAACCATCCCGAACAACTTGGCCCAACTTCACCCCAACGCATCATCGCTGGGATTTTTGGAATCGCCATCATGCTGCTCGGCGCGCTACTCCTCTTAATCGCCTCCAAGCCACAGTCACCACTTGGTGGCATGCCGTTTGAAAAACAACTGATTGTCGGCGGTTTCACCTCACTACTCGGCTTCATTTTCCTGGTTTACGCAAATCCTGGAGCAAGAATCAAAGCAGGTATGATCGGTTTACTCCTTATAGTAGGTGTGTTTGCTATCCCTATTTACACCAGGCAAAATGCCATCAAGCTCAATGTAAATCTCGATTCGAATCCACGTTTCGATCCTAAAGAAAACCCAGAGCATGTGCCGGATCTCACTCAAGAGTTACGCAAACGTTTCATCACCCAACCTTTGGAAAAAGAGCAAAATCGCCTCGCCGAAAACAGCAGCAGCAAGAAAGCTTATGGTATTTTTCTAACTGGTATGCTGGGACGGAACAAACTCAACGCGCGTGATTACCTCGTTCGTGAAACGCTCGCCAATCCATCTTCCCATCCCTATCCAAGAGATGGAAACAATCATCTCATCGTTCTAACAGATATTGAGATGGACTTCGATCAAGTGGCGGACATTGCTGACAAGCTTGGGAAAGTCACTGAAAGCCATCCCGAAATCAGTGTCATTGTTGTTAAGGTGAATAACGAATTATTCGTCGCCGGATCGGCTGAAAAACTTAATGATAAAAGTCACCCGTCTTTCTACGAACTCAACCGCGCTGAACTAGAAAGCATAGACCTCGGTCGTGTCCAGCAAGCCGTTGAGCGTCTCGCCGACTCGGATGCTACGCTCCTGCGAAGTGATATCAGTTCCGCCCTGATCAAGCTCCTCAAGAAACCCACTGTTACATTTCACGATCCCATTGCCCGCGCGCTTATCAAATGGTGCGACGACCCAAGTCCTGGGGCAGATGCTGGGATCAAAATCCTGAAATCCTATATTTTGAAAAAAACATCCCCACCCGAACATCTCGTTAGATTGGTCGCAAATCACAAAAACCCCGAGGCGATATCAACCATAGTTGACATTTGGGAGATGAATCCAGTCATTTGGGACAAGGAACTCGTAAAATACGGCTCGCCTATCGAGCCCTTCATGCTTGAAAAACTTAGCTCAGATGAGCCTTCTCTGCGCCATGCCGCAATCAAAATGCTTGCAACTATTGGAACCAAGCAGAGCCTCCCAGAACTCCGCAAAATCCTCACCGAGTCCGACCCAGAGGTCCGGTTGCTAGCCGAGCGCGCCATTGAACAGATCGAATCCCACTGAACCTTTGCAATTTTACCTGCTATCTTCTCGGATTCTCCCTTGCACCATCGTGCACAAACCGCTTCTTTACCCGAAGTTAATTCACCTAATCTTATCATGTCAGAATACGCACGCGGCCTAGAAGGGGTCATCGCCAACGAATCATCACTCAGCAACGTCATTGGAAACATCGGCGAACTGAGCTACGTGGGCTACCATATTGATGATCTTGTCGAAAATTGCTGCTATGAAGAAATCATCTTCCTACTGCATCACAACCGCCTTCCAAAACGTGATGAGCTCGCAACATTTTCTGCAAAACTTCGTAACGACCGCGATCTCCCAGCGGCCGTTATCGAGTTTTTAAAAACCGCTCCCAAAGATGCGTCCCCCATGGACGTGCTTCGCACAGCCGTCTCGATGCTGGGTCTGTACGATAAACGCGCTACCATTGGCGAACCGAACATCGAAGCCAACTCAGCCATCGCTCTTTCCCTTTGTGCGAAATCCGCAACCATCGTCGCTGCTTACCATCGCTTCCGCAATGGCCTTGAACTTCCTCCCATCCGCACGGATCTCACCGAGGCTCAACATTTCCTCTACCTCATCAACGGCAAAGTCCCCAGCGACACCGCTGCACGTATCCTTGATGTCGCGCTCATCCTTCATGCCGATCACGGCATGAACGCTTCCACCTTCTCCGCTCGCGTGACTATCGCCACCCTTTCCGACATATATTCCGCAATCACCTCAGCAATTGGAACTCTCAAAGGACCTCTCCATGGTGGCGCGAACGAAGGCGTCATTCACATGCTCCAAGACATTGGCGATCTCGATAAAGTCGATGCTTTCGTCGAAGGAAAACTGGAGCGCAAAGAAAAAATCATGGGTATCGGCCACCGCGTCTACAAAGTGTTAGATCCGCGCGCTCCACACCTTCGTAAACTTGCGATTCAACTCACCGAAGAACTCGGCGAGCCCAAATGGATCAAAATGTCCGAGCGAATTGCAGAGATCATGCGCGCGCGCAAAGGCCTCGAGGCGAATGTCGATTTCTATTCCGCTACGGTTTATTACTCATTAGGTATTCCCACCGATCTTTTCACTCCCATCTTCGCAATCTCCCGCACCTCGGGCTGGACAGCTCATGTGCTTGAGCAACTCCGCGACAACCGTCTTTACCGCCCGCTTACTCTATACACCGGACCAAAAACCCTCAGCCCGGTTCCTCCCATGGAATCGCGCTAAAAAAAATTACCCGTGAAAAAATCCGCACCGTTTCTGTTAGCAATTGGACTCGCGTCTTGTTCCGCACCCAAAGCAACCATCGTTGAAGAAGCGCCTGTCGAGAGCGGACCTAATCTCGCGCTTACTCAATCCGGCATCGAGCCGATTTCCCAAAAAGCAACCAAGCCTACCTTACCGATCGCTCGCAATACGGGCCTGCGCCTACCAGACATGCTAGGCCTACCCCAAGACGAGCAACTCCGCTCCGCCCCCGGCGCCCCAAAAGACGGCAAAGCCACCGTGATCGCACGTCCTCCAGAGGAATGAAGGACTATTATCCTTACATTCTTGATTAATCGGCACTCAGTGCCTTTTCAAACTGCATTTCACCATACATCACCAGTCATCCACTCTTAATGATGGCCGCACATTAAGTCTCGGGGCCGGACATTAAGTCTATCGGAAATTAAGTCTTGACTTTGACAAGCGAATTAATTTTGGCTTGTGCAGCTCACTTATTTGTGATCATCACCTGTAAGTAGAAAACCCCTAAACACACATAAACATGAAATTATTCACAGCATTATCTATCTGTCTGGCAACAGCCGCAACGGCTGGATCACCTCAATCAACTAGCACTCCATCCACTAGCAACTGGGTTGGCGATTTCACCTTAGGCCTCAATCACTCCAATCTTTACGGAAGTGAGGCCAGCGGTAACGAAGAAGATGAATACGGCGCTATCGAGTTTGAATTACAACTTGGGCGGAATTTCGGAGATTACTTTATCCAAGCCGATTTTTTCGGGGAGTTTACAGATGTCGGCAGTGCTGCTGATAGCTATAGTGAAGGTTTAGGCACAGCTATTCACGTCATGCGCCAGTTAAATGATAACACTGGTGTTGGCGTTTTCTTTGGTGGTCTGATGACTAGTCAGGACAATAATTCAACCGATGATGAATCTGAGCGTCTATTTATCGGTCTTGAGGCCAAACTCGATCGCACTGAAGCGGATTATTATTTTCAAGTAGGTTATCTCTTCGGTGACGGTGGCAACGACGATAATGGTGAGGATTCCTTCTCAGATGCCACTTTTGCCCGTCTTGTCGCCGAGAGAGCTCTGACCGAAAATCTCAGCTTAACTGCTGAAGTTGGATATGCCGGAGGCAAGATGGATTCTGATTCTGACTATGCCAACATCTCCAATCTCGGAATCGCGCTCAACCACACCATCAATGATTCCCTGATGGCCAGCCTATCCTGTGATTGGATTCGCTATATGCAAGAAGATGAAAATGATGAACTCAATGAATACATCATCGGTATCAGCCTAACATACACCTTCGGTGGCGCGCCGAAGAGCACCAACCTCGACACGCCACGCTTCCTACGTTGGAGTGGCATCTCAGGCGGTCAGTTAGAATAAACCGATCCTACCTCAAAATCATTCAAAAACCCGTTCAGGTAGCTGGACGGGTTTTTTTGTTGGTTGAAAATGACAGATTACCTGCATGTTTTAAAAGCTAGCTACTATCTAACCATACTACGATTACTTAGCGATCCACTCTCAATTTATTGGGCACAGAGCATCCTCTAAATAACTGCCACAACGCAGACACTCAATTCCCTCTACGATAGCGTTGAACGCCATCTGCGATTCCACGGGCGATTGCATCTCGGAACCATGCGGTTTTCATGCGACTGCGCTCGTTTGAATTACTAACAAATCCACCTTCAACCAAAACAGCTGGCATCTGAGTGTTTCGGATCACGTAATAACGGGCGTATTTGACACCGCGATCGTTGACTTTCACCCGACTCATAACGCCTTTATGCACGTCTTTAGCGAGTTGGTGACTTGGTTGATTGTGATAAAACGTTTCGATCCCACTGACTTGTTGTTTCCAAGTGTAGTTGTAATGGATGCTGATAAAAATCGCGTTGCGGGTTTTGTTCGCCATTTGCATCCGGCCGGGAAGAGAAACGAAGTAATCACTGCGACGGGTTAAAATCGTGTTATAACCCATTTTTTTCAAATGAGCCTCGAGGCGGATCGAGGTGTCCAAAGCGAGGTGTTTTTCATAAACCCGTCCCCATTGACCGCCTTTATCATGCCCGCCATGACCCGGATCGATAATGACCGTCCGGAAATTATACCCGCTCGCAACCAGAGAAAACGCCAGTCCGAGCAAAGCTGTGATGAAAGTGCGCTTCATGATGCTTGGCTCAAGATAATTAAGATTTGTTGACTATTTTTTTGGCAGTGTAAAGACATATTCAATCGATCTAGCCATGCAAACCATTGAAGTTTCGGGATCAAGGACGATCGGAAATTTTACGAATTTTGGCGCGTTCTTTGGCAACTGCGACGGGATCATACAAAATGCTATTAACAACCCTGACCGATCCATCCCCATAAGCCATCATCACAGGGTCTCCTTTGGCCGGAGATTGATGGATGTCTCGTTTGACCATTTTGCCATCTGCATCAATTTCGCAATGCACCCACATTGCTGGAGTACTCAGGAACATGACGTGCATGTGCCGTTGACCGTCTAAACTGACCATGGGTTTACGCAGCGTGAGCATATCTCCTAATATAAACGTCCGCAAAGGGATGCCCGAGGCGCCATCTGCGACCTGCGCGTAAATTTGATTTTTCTCTCCGTTGGAAAAGGTAAGTATCTTCATTTCCCGCGTTCCGGTGACTCTTTTGCTATCACTGATGCCAACTTTTTGACTCCAATAAGTCCGTCCGGGAATTAGGTTAAACAGAAGTCGATTGGTGGTGGCGCTACTGAATCTTTTCTGCGGATCCGTGATGGATGCGAACACGGCGAAGTTTCCTTGTGAATTCAGAATAAAATATTCGGTAAGATCGACCTGCTTAGCGAGAGATTCGCCCGCTTTGATTTTCATGGCGCCAAAGGTGTTTGGCTTCAAAATCGAGACAGGATTGCCTTGATTATTGGTGACCACAAATGTGAGCCATGGCTGCGCAGTCGATCCCGTGAGAGTCAATTCTTGACCAGTGTGGTTGGTCACGATCACTTCAGCGATCACCGATTCACCTGCGATGAATTCACGTTTATTGATGCTAATAGACGCGGCTATCTGTGCATGAACAAAGGCACAGGAGAACAGCAAAACTGCTGAAACATGAAGAGATTTTAAGGTAGACTGTAGCATTTAGTCAGCAACATAGCGTTACAGACCCAGCCGTCAATCTAACGAACTGCATAGAATTGCCATTTATATTCCTTTTCTGCTATTATTTGTCGCGTTCTCCGAGCGGGCGGACCCACATATTGCGGAATTCGATGGGATCACCATGAAATTGGAGCTTGATCGGCCCTTTTTCTGGGTGGGTCTCAGGATACTTGGAAAGGCTCCTATAACCTGACACTCCATGGAAAGATTCGCCATTTTGCACCACCACGCCGTTGTGGATCACGGTCACCTTGGCTGGGGCTTGGAATTTTCCATCTACATATAAAGGAGGCACGAAAGTGATGTCGTAACTGTTCCACTCGCCCTGAGGAGAGGTGGCGTTCGCTAACGGTGGCAATTGCCCATAAAGCGAAGCGGCTTGACCGTCAGGATAGGTTTTATTGTTGTGACTCTGCAATACTTGGACTTCATAAAGTCCCATGATGAAAACACCGCTGTTGCCTCCACCCTGGCCGTTCACTTTGCGTTCAGCGGGAAGACGCCATTCAAAATGCATCTGAATGGCACCGAATTGCTCTTTTGAGGTGATGTCCTTGCCCTTTGCGATCATCACTCCGTCACGCACCTCCCATGGCGCGGGTCCGTCTTTGCACTTCCATGCATCAGTGCTTTTCCCATCGATCAAAACAACCGCATCGGACGGCGGTTTCACGATCACAGCCCCCCCAGCTTCAACCACGCGTGGCTGCGGGCGATCCGGATCATGCACGTGATACGGGGTTCCGGGAATAATCGGTGTATCTTTGAAACCCGCGGGTTTATCCTGGGCTTGCGCGATACCAAGAACCAATAAACACCCACCAAATAATGACCAATTGTTCAACTTCATATGGCATTAAACCGCCATTCATCGCATAAACTTTCAAGATTCTTTTTTAGACAAATAACGAAAGCGGGTTGCCGCCAGTCCATAACCATGGCTTATTGCGGCACGCCATGGCCACCTTCACTGCCACTTCGCCTAACAACGATCAGTTTCCCTTCGAACTAGTCCGACCCGACTTAGAAAAAGTCGAGATCGCAATCCGTGCTCAAGTTCGGGATTTCGACTCCGCGGTAGAGCCCTACATCACTTATATCTGCAACACCGCCGGCAAACGTATCCGCCCTGCGCTGGCGATTTTGGTTGGCGGCGCAAATGGTGAGGTGACGGAAGACCATCGCAAGATCGGTGTGATTCTCGAACTCATCCACATGGCGACCTTAGTGCATGACGACATCATCGATGGAGCCATTGCGCGTCGCTCCATGCCCACAGCAAATGCGAAATGGGGCAACGCGCTCGCGGTGCTGCTTGGCGACGCGCTGTTTTCCCATGCGCTAACTTTGGCAACCGATTTCAACTCCATCGAAATCTGCAAAAAAGTCGGCCAAGCCGCACGTGAAGTTTGCCAAGGTGAAATCATCCAAACTCAAAGAAGATTTGATCTGACCTTGTCGAAGAAAGATTATTTTCAAGTCATCGAAATGAAAACCGGCGCGTTATTCGCTGCCGCCACAGGCCTTGCCGCCGCAGTTTCTGGCTTGAACGCAGAACAAGAAGCCGCGCTGGCATCCTACGGAATGAAGCTCGGCACCGCATATCAGATTTATGACGACTGCCTGGATCTGGTCGGATCAGAGGAAATTGTCGGAAAAACCCTGCGCACCGATCTCGCGAAGGGCAAGCTCACCCTGCCGATTTTAAACTTGTTAGAGGCATCTTCAGAACAACAGCGAGAAGAGATCAATCGCCGTATTCTTGCTGAAGAAGAATTCGATCTGCCAACTCTAACAGGTTTTGCCGAATACGATGATGCTCTCGCCAGTGCTGTGAAAACCGCTGTTAAACTGTTAGAAGAATGTCGGAAAGACATAGCCTTCTTATCAGATTCAGCCTACAAAAAAGCTCTGCTTCAGATTACACATTTCCTAGAGTCGCTGCTGAAAAATTGCAGGAACTAATTAGCTTTGGTTGCCACAAGAGCTGTGGCCACGGATTGCACGGATTACACAGAATGGATGCTGTCAAAATAACCCTCTACTTTGATTGCACTCTTCACTCCGTGAATTGACTCCATTTAATTACGTCCAAGCTAAGACGGCTTCGCCATTACTGAAACTCATAAACATTCGTTCTGCTTTCCGTGCAATCCGTGGTTAAATTTCTTCTCCAACTCAAGCCGACTTGAGATCCTTGTTCTCAAAATGCAGGAAGTGATCCCAGCTTTCATCACCCAAACCATTTTCCTGCAATCCATATAGCGGACGCCAACGTGGAGCGAAAGGCTTTCCTGCGGGGTGCATTCCGGCTTCGTGTGGAAGTTTGTTGGCTTTGCGGGTGTTGCACTTGATGCACGAGGCCACAATGTTGTCCCAAGTCGTTTTACCGCCCTTGTCGCGTGGAATGACGTGATCCAAGTTCAACTTGTTCTCAGGCAGAACTTTCTCACAATACTGACAGGTAAACTTGTCCCGCAGGAAAACATTACGACGCGTGAACTTCACCTCCAAGCGTGGCAAGCGATCATAAATTCCCAATACAATGATTTTAGGAACACGCAACGCAAGCCTCACACTGTGAATCATTTCATCGCAAACCCGTTGCTGCGAATAACCGATCCATGAAATCAAATCGTGAGTCGTGAATTTTTCATCGCCCTCCACCTGCACAACTTGTGCATGCCCTAAGCAAAGCAAATGCACGGCACGTCGCGCCGAGCAAGTGTGAACCGGTTGCCAATAACGGTTCAACACCAGCACAGGTAATTCAAGAGGCTCGCTCATATCCTTTCCCAGCAAAACGCTGATAAGCTAACCAACCCTCGCGTTCGATCAACCGAAAAGATGCCGATGGGTTCGGAAACTCAAAATTTTAAACTTTATATCTCAGGCACGAGGTCAAATGCGCCTCACAAACCCCGCGCCTTCACCGCCAGCCACGCGGATTCCATTTCTCCAAGTGTCGCTTGTTCCAGACCGATGCCGCCGGTCTTCAGCTCCTGCTCCATCGCGCCGAAGCGTTGTTCGAATTTCTTGTTCGCTGTCGCCATCAATACTTCGGGATCGATTTTTCGGTAACGCGCTAGATTGACCACGGAGAAAAGCAAATCGCCGAGTTCTTCTTCAATTTCGTTGTCGTTTTTGGATTCGATCGCAGCGACCAGCTCACCGAACTCCTCCTGAATTTTTGAAATCACTCCCGTTTCCACTGGCCAGTCAAAACCCACTTTCGATGCTTTTTTCAGCAGCTTGTTGGCGCGGATCAACGCCGGCAAACCTTTGCCTGTGCCATGTAGATAGAGCACTTCTTTTTCACCTTTCTCGGTGCGCTTGATCGCGTCCCATTGCTTCAACACCTGATCGGAGTCTTCCGCTGAAGTCTCCCCATAAACATGTGGATGCCGACGCACCAATTTCTCGGAAATTTCGGCCGCCACTTGATAGAGATCGAACCTTCCCTGCTCTTCCGCAATCTCGCTGTGGAAAACAACCTGAAGCAACAAGTCCCCTAACTCCTCACGCATATGCACGTCATCACCGGAGCGGATCGCATCGACGCATTCATAGGTTTCTTCGATCAAATTCGGAATGATCGATTCATGCGTCTGCTCCGCATCCCATGGGCAACCACCCGGCGCACGCAGGCGATGCATGATCGCGCGCAAACGCTCGATTTGTTTGCTCGGCTCATCACAATAAATCATCTCGTCATCTGTCATGGTTCAATCCTGTTCTTTGTCTGATGCGCGGTGAAGCAAATCTCGTTCCTCATCCGTTAAGCTCTGAAATCCCTCTCGAGAAATTTTATCCAAAATCTCGTCTATATCTGATTGCGCATGCAAATCCACAATGGTGCAGGGTCGGATTTTTGGCTCATAATATCTACTCCGTGGTCTGAGTTCGCGCTTCGTATCAACCCCGAAAAGTGGCGCCATACGAATCAAGATGTATCCAACGATCACGCCTCCTAGATGCCCAGCTTCGCCGCCTTCGTTGTTGCCGAACCCAAATATGATCACAGCCACCGCAATCGCGATTACCGACAACGCCACTTGCCGCATCGTCAAAGTGATGGGTGGAAAAAGCAGTGTCACCTGCAGATGCGGCGCAAGCACCGCCACCGCGATCATGATTCCGTAAATGCCCGCCGATGCTCCGACCAATGGGGTGGCCATACTCAGCGCAGGAAGAATTCCCAAGTATGTCAGCAACACAAAAAACGCCGCCCCACCAACTCCGCAGGTGAGATAAAACACAAAAAACCGCAACGACCCCAACCACCGCTCCATAAATGGCCCGAAGAAAAACAAGCCCATCGAATTTGCCAGCACATGTCCCACACTGCCATGCATGAATTGAAACGTGATGAACTCCCATATCCTCCCCTCGGAAATGGCACTCTCGATGGAAAAAGCCCCGAAATTCTGAATCGCATGATCAAAAAACAACACATCCGCGAAGTAGATACCGATGTTCAAAATCAACAACAGTTTCACAACTGGCGTCAACTGATCCAACATCCCTCCACCATGGGCCACCCTGCGTTCCGCGAAAGACATGGTTGAAATCTAGCTGTCTGTGGTGGGATTCGGCAAGCGCTAGTCTTGATAAACTCATTCTATCGAATTGTTAAAAATCCTCCTACCCTTCGTGCCGGATTAATCCTTCAATTAAGCCAACTTTAATTTTATGAATATACGAATTTTATGCGCTCTATTATTCCTCATTCCCAGTTTGGTTTTTGGCGCGGGGCTATCTCTCAATGAAGATCGCACCAAATATGTAGGTCCTCATTATTTGGTGAAGCTCAACGAAGATCAACTGGAGGAAGTGACCGTGGCAGGAACCCTTACCTTGTCCCGTGCGCAATGGCAGGAAGTGCGTCAAAAAAACCCGGCAACCCCTAAACGAATCGACACAATATTGCCCAGCACTCACAATGACTGTACTTGTGGAATGGAAGCCGAAATTTTCGGAGTTTGGTTTAAAGACGGCACTGTAGCTATCACCCATGGATATGCCCCAATTCCGTTCGAAAAACTCGATACGGAAACCAAGGACAAACTCGCTAGCGATCTTCATTTTCTCATGGACGAGCGCGGACAGTTTTATCAAGACGGCAAATTAATCCCTTTTCCCGAGGTAAAATCTCGTGCTGCATACCTTAAAGCCGTATCTGTTGATAAAAAAAGCATGGAGCCAGGCTCTATCCATATCGAAATTCCACCTACCTCCAAAGCCTCAGATTTAGCCTTGGCTGCGCGCCTCAAAGAGTTGCAAAGCATCGCTAATAAGTCAGGTCGCGGTTTTTACGTCATGTGGGACATGACAGGGCTTGAGGAGGCTGAGTAACCTAGGCTTTCAAATTCTTGGGGGTTTACCTCCTGAATACTTTAGACTGTGGGCACAAAACTCCCACTCCCCTAGGGTTGACCCCGCGCATTTCGGTTGTTAGCTTCCGCCCCCCGTTATGAGCAACGCCCCGAATTACAAAGACACGCTGACCTTACCGCAGACCAGTTTCCCTATGCGTGGAGACTTGGTCGAAAACGAGCCGAAGCGTTTGGAGATTTGGGAGAAAAACGGACTTTACCATAAAATCACTACCGCCCGCAAAGCAGCTGGCGCACCTGATTTCATCCTCCACGACGGTCCACCTTTCGCTAACGGCGACGTGCACATGGGCACAGCGCTCAACAAGTTGCTCAAAGACATGGTGGTAAAATCCAAAACCATGGCCGGCTTCCACGCGCCCTTCATTCCGGGTTGGGACTGCCACGGCTTGCCGATCGAATTCAAGGTCGTCAAACAAGCCGCTGGACTTGAGCCAGCGGAAATCCGCCGACGCTGCACCGAATTTGCCGCTGGTTTCATCGATATCCAACGCGCCTCATTCCGTCGCCTCGGTGTGTTTGGCGATTGGAAAAATCCTTACCTCACCATGGATCCCGCATACGAGGCGAGCATCCTGCGGGTGTTTGCGAAGCTGGTGGAAAACGGCTGCATCTACCAATCAAAGAAACCCGTGCAATGGTCCTACGGCGCGCAAACCGCACTCGCCGAAGCCGAAGTCGAATACGCCGATAAAATCTCGCCTTCGATCTTCGTAAAATTTCCCCTCAAAGGGGGCGTTGGCGTTCCACCCGCATTATCCAACATCCCGGACATCAATATGGTGATCTGGACCACCACTCCTTGGACACTTCCAGCAAACCTCGGCATCGCATTGCATCCAGAGTTCACCTACGTCGTCGGTAAATTCTCTAATGGTGAAAAAGAGGAAGCCTTCGTCATCGTCCGCGAACTGATCGAAGCCTTTGCCGAAAAGACCAGATACACCCTTAAGGAAACTCTCTCTGAAATCAAAGGCAAAGAACTCGAAGGAGCTGAGGCAGAGCATCCATTCCTCGATCGCAAATCCAAAATCATCCTCGCCAACTATGTCACTACCGAAACCGGAACCGGCGCCGTTCATACTGCTCCTGGGCACGGCGCAGATGACTACGTTGCAGGACAACTAAATGGTTTAGGTGTTCTCTCCCCTGTCGACGACGAAGGTAAATTCACCGAAGAAGTCGGTGTCGCGGAACTTGTCGGCAAACACGTTTTTCAATCCAACGCGCGCATCATCGAGATTCTAACAGAAAGCGGTCACCTGCTCGGTCAAGAGGATTACAAACATTCCTATCCACATTGCTGGCGCTCGAAAACGCCTATCATCTTCCGTGCTGTCGAACAATTCTTCATCTCCCTCGACACCCTCCGCGGCCAAGCACTCGAAGAGATCGACAAAGTCAAATGGATGCCCGCATGGGGTCGCAACCGTATCTACGGAACCGTCGAAGCACGTCCCGATTGGTGCATTTCCCGCCAGCGCACTTGGGGCGTTCCACTTCCTGTTTTCTTCGATGAAAACAACAAGGCCATCCTCTCCGCTGAACTCGCAAACAAGGTCGCCGACCTCGTTGAAAAAGAAGGCACCAATATTTGGTTCGAAACTTCTGATGAAGATCTCGCCGCAAAACTCGGCCTGCCGAGTGGCTTGAAAAAAGGCAAAGACACACTCGATGTTTGGATCGATTCCGGCTGCTCGCACGCTGCCGTATTGGACACGCATCCCGAGCTGCACTGCCCCGCCGATCTTTATCTCGAAGCCACCGACCAACACCGCGGTTGGTTCCAGAGTTCACTCATGCTTTCCACCGCATTCCGCGGTCACGCACCTTATAAATCCGTAATGACCCATGGCTTTGTGGTCGATAAGGACAAAAAGAAACTCTCGAAATCCGAAGCCGAAAAAGCCGGCAAACCCATCGATGCCGCGCATTTCTACAATCAATACGGCGCCGACATCGTCCGCCTCTGGGCATCCAGCGTCGATTGGCAAAACGAAGTTCCCTTCGGCGAAGACCTCTTCAAACAAGTCGCCGAACCCTATCGCCGTCTGAGAAATACACTGAGAATTCTGTTAGGTAATCTCGATGGCTTCAATCAAACATCAACAATCAACAATCATCAATCGTCAATCCCGCTTCTTGACGCCTGGATCCTCGAACGCCTTCACATCGTCGTCAAAGAATGCCTCACGGCTTACGAATCTTTTGAGTTCCGCAAAGTTTTCAACTCGATCAACCAATTCTGCACCACAGATCTTTCCGCGATCTACATTGATGCGCTGAAAGACCGCATGTATTGCGACGCGCCGGATTCCCCGCGCCGCCTTGCCTCGCAAGCGGCGATGTACGAGATATTTAGTAGTATCACCCGTTTGCTCGCGCCCATTCTCGCCTACACCGCGGATGAAGCATGGGAACACGCGGCGTTTACCAACGACTGCGTGCACGAACAAGATTTCCCAACTGCCAATCCTGCCTTCGCTCCAAGCCAGATCAGTAAAGACGTAGAACGCCTTTTCCAAATCAAAGCCGTGATCCAGACCGCGATCGAAGCGAAGATCCAAGCCAAGGAATTCACCCGCAACAACGAAGCCGCGATCTCCCTCACGCTTCCCGCAAGCGACGCGCATTTGTTAGAAAAGCTCAGCAACCGCGACTTCGCGACCGAGTTCTTCATCATCGCCGAGCTCACCGTGACCGAAGGAACCGAACTCGCCGCCGCGGCCGCCAAAACCGGGTTGCCGCTCTGCCCCCGCTGCCGCAAGCACGAGCCCCTCGTCGAATCCGGCCTGTGTGCGAGATGTGATGCGGTGGTGAACTGACAGAGCGCATCAACCAAGACACATATCTGGCCTTGCATGACAGACTTAGTCATCTACTAACGTAAGCGGTAACATGAAACCATCCGTTTTTCTGACCATCGCAACCATCACCACGGCAAGCCTATGCGCAGAAATTCCGATCGCTGCGAATGCTGAGCTCAAACTTGTTGCGGATGGGTTCAAATTCACTGAAGGCCCTGCTACCGACCGGCATGGAAATGTTTATTTCACCGATCAGCCGAACGACCGCATCCTCAAGTGGAACGCCACCACTGGCAAAGTTGAGACATTTCTCGAACCGAGTGGCAGAGCCAATGGCATGGATTTCGACAAGCAGGGATTCCTCATCTCCTGCGCAGATGAAAAAGGACAACTGCAGCGCATCAACATCGCGACCAAGGAGCGCACAACGATCATCGAGAACTTCGCCGGAGGTTTGCTCAACGGGCCAAATGATGTCTGGGTGCGACCGGACGGCGGAATGTATTTCACCGATCCTTTCTACAAACGCCCATACTGGAAAAACCGCGATTCGCCGGATCAGAAAAAAGAACGAGTCTATTTCCTAGCCGCGGGCGCAAAAATTCCACTCGTCGTTGAGGAAGAATTCAAAAAGCCCAATGGCATCATCGGCAGCCCCGACGGCAAGTTGCTTTACATTGCAGACATCGGTGACGGAAAAACCTGGCGATACGAAATCAACGAAGACGGCTCCCTCACCAAGCGCACATTGTTCTGCGAACTCGGCTCAGATGGCATGACGATCGATAGTTCCGGCAATGTTTACCTCACTGGCAAGGAGGTCACCGTGTTCGACAAAAATGGCAAGAATCTTGGCAAGATCGAGGTTCCCAGATCGTGGAATGCAAATATCACCTTCGCGGGGCCCGATCATAATCTTCTCTTCATCACCGCCTTGGATGCCGTCTTCACTCTCGAAATGACCGTGACCGGTTCCGGAAAACCCAAGCCTTGAATGAACCGTCCCGAGCTAGGGTAAGCCCCGCGCAAACCCTTTACCTTTTCTGGGCTTCGTGATTTTAGTGGTTCAGAAAAGGGATTTCAGGTTTAACTCACCCATCACTTTTCACGACATGCCACTCACCCGTCTTCTTCTCTTCCTCACCCTTCCGCTTTACATCCTCGATCAAATCACGAAGGCATGGACGGTGGCTAATTTTTCCGAGCCGCCTCCTGGAGGATTTGGTTCGCTCGATATGCCATGGATGATCATTCCTGATTGGTTTGAATGGAAACGCGTTCACAACCAAGGCGTCGCCTTCGGTTTGGGCAACGGAACTTCTTGGGCGCCAGTTGTGTTTCTTGTCGTTCCCATCATCGCGCTATTCATTATTCGCTACTTTTGGAAAAAGGGTGCGTTCGAGCATATATACTCGAAACTGGCGGTCTCGCTCTTGTTGTGCGGGATTTTCGGAAATCTTACGGATCGTTTGGTGCAGGGATTCCTCTTGGAATATGCGAAATACGACAGTTTCTGGGAACGCCTATCGCAAGGCTATGTGGTCGATTTCATCTCTGTAAGGTTGCCATTTTACGATAAAATCGTCCCCTCAAGCCATGGCTGGTGGCCCACCTTCAATGTCGCCGACTCCTGCATCTGCATCGCTGCGGTGTTGTTATTCCTCGGTGGATTGAAGGAAGAGCAG
>JBILAN010000006.1:0-68867 GCA_044354135.1 Luteolibacter sp. | reverse complement strand
TGGATGAAACTAGCCGCCAACTTGCAGAGAAGTATTCGTTTCTGGATGCCAAAGGAAACCGAATCCTGAGCTGGGACGCCGCGAAATTCGTGAATCATTCCTGCCATCCCAACACGATGAGCACCGCCTGGGGATTTGAGGTCGCACTGCGTGACATCGAACCCGGCGAGGAAATCACGGATGAATACAGCTTGTTCAATCTTGAATGGGAAATGGAATGCGCCTGTGGCCACCACGCTTGCCGCGGCATGATACGCCCGACGGATGCAATGATGCATTTTCGATCATGGGATAAATCGATTCAATCTGCAATAGCCATGATTCCTCATGTGGATCAACCGCTGATTCGCAGTCTTGATGCTTTGACCCATCATTCACTGAACGAATATCTCAGAGGAGGCACACGCTATCGCTCCGTGCGCTCACTGCTTAGAAAAGACCTGAAAAAACCGAGCCAAGCCATGGCGAGCTGAATGGCCGGTCCCATTGAAACCCAATCCATCATGAACCGAGTTACCGATAAAGATTTCTCATTCAAATGTCGGATGATTTGGGACGATATGGAAGATTCCGCCAACGGAAAATTTTGCAGCAAATGCCGAAAGGAAGTTTTTGATCTAACAAATTGCTCGGCGGATGAAGTGCGTGCTCTACAGGACAAGCACGGTTCAATTTGTGGATCCATCCGAGTCGCACAAGCCGCCGTGGTTGCCCTGTCTCTGTCTGCCGCTGCATGTCAGAAGGTGGAGCCTACAACTGGAACACCAAGACGTATCGCTCCGCCTTCAAATACCACGCAACGACTAACCGAAACTGAGAGCGAAAAAGATCAGACAACAAATCCGCCAAAACCAAGCACTCCCATGATCCTAGGAGAAATTTGCCCTCCAAAGGCAGACATTCCAAAAGTTGATCAACCCGCACAACCACCGATTCAGCCAGCCGGCCCCTTCAATCCCGATCCAAACGTTCCCCGTCTCATGGGAAAAATTTGTCCGCAACCGCTTCCAAAACCTCCTCAAAATGCACCTGAGGTCAAGATCGACATTTGATTGTAGATTTGAACCAGTAAAAAGCCGACCGATTATTGGCAGATTGAGAAACACCTCTCTCCTTACAATCTTTGTCGTGGGCAGGACAAAGATTGTAAGAAGAGAGGTATGAATTGTGGGAGATTAGCTTGAGGATTTCGTCGATGAGTCCAAAATCTTCAATCAGATGCTAAATTGGAGACGAAGTGCGAAGCCGTTTCTTTCGCTTCGTTCGTTTCCTTCTACCCAGAAAATATTTATCACTCAGGCGACAGAAGTGCCTCGCTCAGAGCTACAAAAAAACCGGCGCCCTTTCGGACACCGGCTGATGATTTGATTTTATTAAAGGGGTTTGAAAACCCTTCTCTATGTTAGACGAGAGGAGTGACAGTTTCTTCAACTGCGGTGCCGTTGGCGTCTGCCTCTTTGGCTTTCTCGTCGCGGAGCCAGGCGCGGCGTGACATTTTCACGCGGCCTTTTTCATCGACGCCCAAGCATTTCGCGGTGAGAAGATCGCCTTTCTTGACGACGTCTTCCACTTTCTCGACGCGGCCTTCGGCCAACTCCGAGACGTGAACGAGTCCGTCTTTTCCAGGAAGCACTTCCATGAACGCACCGAATGCGGTGATCGAAACAACGCGACCCGTGTAGGTCTGGCCAACTTCGATTTCTTGGAACATGCGGTTGATCATGTCTTTGGCGCGATCCAGTCCGGCTTGTTTCGAAGCGTAGATGTGAACTGTGCCGTCGTCTTCGATGTTAATCTCAGCGCCGGATTCCGCTTGGATGGCTTTGATGTTTTTGCCGCCAGGTCCGATGAGTTCGCCGATGCGATCTGCAGGGATTTTCACGGAAACGATGCGCGGTGCGTGAGCACTGAGCTCTTTCGGCTCAACGATGGACTCCGCCATTTTAGCGATGACTTTGGTGCGGCCGTCTTTGGCAATTTTGATCGCCTCTTCGAGCATGGCGAGCGGGAGACCGGGAAGCTTGAGGTCAAGCTGGTAACCGGTGACGCCTTCGTCGGTGCCGCAGAGTTTGAAGTCCATGTCGCCGTAGAAGTCCTCGGAACCAATGATGTCGAGAAGCATCTTGTGCGCTTTGAGCGAACCGTCTTCGTTGAAATCGGTGACGAGTCCGACGGAGATACCACCAACTGGGCGGATCAGCGGGACACCGGCATCGAGAAGAGCCATGGTACCGGCACAAACCGAAGCCATCGAAGTGGAACCGTTAGATTCCATAACCTCGGATGAAACGCGGATGGCGTAAGGGAAATCTTCTTCTGCAGGGATCACTGGCTCGATCGAACGCTCAGCAAGGGAGCCGTGGCCGATTTCGCGACGGTTGATACCGCCCATGCGTCCGCACTCACCCACGGAGAACGGAGGGAAGTTGTAGTGAAGGATGAAGCGTTTTTCGCTTTCGCCGCCTGCATAGTTGTCGAAATTTTGTTTTTCGTCAGCTGGTGCAAGGGTGGTGATGGCAAGGGCTTGAGTCTCACCACGTGAGAAAATCGCGGAACCGTGAACACGTGGAAGTGTTCCGACTTCACCGTAAAGCGCGCGGAGATCGCCGATTGCACGGCCGTCTGCACGAACGCCTTTTTCCATGATGGAAATGCGGAACGCCTTTTTCTGAAGATATTCGAAGGCCTGCTCGACATCAAAGTCGGTCGCCTCGGGAGCGCGCTGCTTGATGGCGGCTTCAACTTCGTCACGGAGTGCGCCGACTTTTTTGCCGCGCTCAACTTTGGATGCGGCATAAATCGCGGCTTCGATGCGGTCACCAGCGATTTCGTAGGCGATCTCAAGAAGGTTATCTTTCGCAACGGTGAGTTCGTATTCACGCTTCGGCTTGCCGCATTTTGCGACGAGTTCTTCCTGGCCTTGCACGATTTTGAGAACCGCTGCTTGGGCGAAGTGAAGAGCTTTGATAAACTCATCCTCTGGGATCTCGTCGGCTTGACCTTCGATCATGATGACGTCGGTTTTGTTACCCACGTAGATGAGGTCGAGATCGCTGTTTTCGCGCTCTTCGTGAGTCGGGTTGATGACGAAATTGCCATCAATGCGGCCGACGCGGACAGCACCGATTGGGCCAGCGAACGGGATGTCGGAAATCGCAAGAGCGGCGGAAGCGCCGTTCATCGAGAGGATGTCGGAATCGTTGATGCCGTCTGCACTGAGCAAAATGGCGACGATTTGGGTTTCGTAAAGGTAACCTTTAGGGAACAGCGGTCGCAGAGGACGGTCGGTCATGCGGCAGGTGAGGATTTCCTTTTCGGTAGGGCGGCCTTCGCGTTTGAAGTAACCACCTGGGAACACGCCTGCGGCGGTTGCTTTCTCCTTATATTCTACGGAGAGTGGGAACCAAGTTTGGCCTGGCTTTACTTTGGTTTGTGAAACTGCGGTAACCAAAATGATGGTTTCGCCGCAACGGACGGTGACTGCGCCATCGGCGAGTTTGGCAAGTTTGCCGGTTTCGATGGTCATCGGATTGGTTCCGACTTCGATCGTGGTGGAATGGATATTCATTTTTCTTATTTCTTCTTTTTACTTACGTCTAAGCAGGGCCGCCCTGTGCCGCCCTAGCTATCAAGGTTTCCGGGACTATCCCGAGGATGCGGTGAAAATCACGCGCACCCTTTTTGCTAGGCAGCCACGAGAGAGACTCCCGTGGCTGCTGTTGCGAAATGGTTCAAATTAACGGCGTAGGCCGAGATTGTTGATGAGCTCTTGGTATTTTGCCTCGTCCTTGCGCTTGATGTAGTCAAGCAGCTTGCGACGTGAGGAAACGAGTTTCAAAAGTCCACGACGTGAGGAAAAATCCTTCTTGTGGGCATTGAGATGTTCCGTGAGATCAAGGATTCTCTGGGTAAGAAGGGCGACTTGGTAAGGTGAACTTCCGGTGTCTCCTTCGTGGGCTTGGTACGACTTAAGGTCGATAGGTGCTTTTTCTATGTTAACGCTCATTTTGGTATAAGGGATGAGCTCAGCGTTCATCGCCAAGCCGTCCTAGGTGCGCGGAATGAAGCGGGTAAAAGCCCTAATTGCAAGAATTTTTATAATCGCACCATGGAGAAATAAAATTTCCAAAAAACCTTCAATTCGGCCCCATTCGCATCCTTTAAGTGCATTGACATTAAAGATGAGTTTACTAACCTACCGCGAACGTGGCGCTGCTGCGTGAAATACCGTTTTTATATAGCCTGAAGGATATCGAACGATCTCCGTCCGGAACCTGCTTCGGCAATAAGCCACATGCGTAAACACAGCTCGAAAAATCGATACCATAGGCACCATGTGAAGGTGCTCAAATCCGAGGTCATGTCGCCTCGGATTGCATGGTTCAATTTTCTCGATTTTATCAAAGCACTCACAAAATTTGCAATAATCATCGGTATTTTGCTCGCGATTGGCTACGGCGTGCGTGAGGCGATTCGCTACACTTTTCACCAAAACCCTGATTTCAATCTCCAATCCATCCGGCTAAATAATAATGACGTGTTGGATGAGTCAGGTCTGGTCGAACATCTTGGCATCGATCTCAGCGGGAATATTTTCGACTTCGACACATCCGCGATGGAGAGGAAGTTATTGGAAATTCCTGCGATTTTTGCGGTAAAAATCGAACGTGAACTACCTGGAACCATGGTTTTTCATCTCTCAACGAGACAGCCTCAAGCATGGATTGCCTGTCCTGAGGAAGGTTTGATGACCACTCGCAACCAAGATCAACTCCTCGTTGATCAAAGCGGTTTCACTTACCCCTGCCCACAACGACAACTCGAGCAAGCAGTCCATTTGCCCCTAATTCACGTCAAAGCCGATTCGAAACACCCAATTCAAGCTGGAATCACCTTGAAACATCCCGAATACCGTCGCTGCACATATCTACTTAATTCCTTTCGCGATATTTTCCCCAATGATCTGCAAATTATTGAAACGGTTTATCAAATAAACCCTTGGTCCATCAACCTTACAACACGTTCAAAGACAACCGCAACCTTCGGCCTAGACGACCACAACCGACAGCTCGAGTATTTCAGCCAAGCCCTTCATCATGCTCAGAAAAAAGGTTACGAAATTGAAACGATCAACTTGATTCCCAGGCAAAATATTCCCATCACCATCCGCGGCGAAGAAGCACCTCCACGCGCTATTCCAGTTGACGATAGTCCCTCCACCAATAACGAGGATTCTCGCCGCAAAAACGATCTTCAATCTCTTTTAAATCGCAACTGAACCTCATGGCACGCCGCACAAAAATTCATGTCGGACTCGAAATCGGCACCAGCAAAACCTGCATCGTGGTTGGCGAAGTCAAGCCCGACGGCGCTGTAAAAATTCTTGGTATCGGGGTCACCAAATCAGTCGGTGTTAGAAAAGGTGAGATTTCAGATTTTGTGCAAGCTAGAGCGTGCTTAAAAGACGCGCTGGCTCGCGCTGAAGATTCAAGCGATGTTGAAATCGGATCCGTATTTCTCGCAGTAACTGGCGCTCATATGCAAGGAGTGAACAATCGGGGTGTTTTTCGCCTACCTAACAATCAAGAAGCTATCGAGTTTGAACATCTCGAAGAAGCCCGAGAAATGGCACGTGATGTCCATTATCCGCCAGATCACGCATCTCTACACACGATTGTCCGCAGATACCTTATAGACGGACTTGAACAAACCGCATCACCTATTGGCCTTTTTGCCAAGACCGTTGAAGTTGATTTTCATATCGTTCATGGCATCAGCAATCGTATTCAAAATTCCATCAAACTCGTTCGAGAGTGTCCGCTTGAGGTAGATGATATTGTCTTTGCTCCCATTGCTACCGCTCAAATGGCACTGGATCGCGAACAACGTTTGCGCGGTGCCCTGCTAATCGATATTGGCGGCGGAACGACCGACTACGCTCTATATTTAGATGGTTCTATCGCAGCTTCTGGCTGCATTCCCGTAGGCGGTGATCACGTCACCAATGACATACATCTCGTCACCGGCCTTCCGTTTTCCAAAGCAGAAAAACTAAAAATTCTTGAAGGCAACGCATCCAGCGATCCCGCACTTTCGGTGGGTATTGCCAGGCTCACGGATGAAAACGGCTTCGCCGATGTAGAAGTCAAACGTGCGATTCTCAACGAAGTCATTCGTCAAAGGCTGGAGGAAACCCTGCTTCTTGTGAAAGAGCGCTTGCCACTAGGATCTGTCGAATCCATTGGCGCGGGCATATATCTAACAGGAGGCACATCATTGATGCGTGGATTTTCAGAACTGGCCTTTGAAGTCTTCGGGCGAGATATTTACCGCCCGGAAGCCCCAGAAAACAGCGATCATTCCCATCCTTCATTCAAAGACCCCCAGTTCGCCACCGCTATTGGCTTGATTCGATATGCACAAATCATCGAGACCGAAACACAAAAACCCCCTGGCTTTTTCGGAAAAATCTTCCGTCTATTCTGGCCTTTCGGTCGTTAGATACCAGCCCTCCATCCAACCCAAAAAAATAGAATCATGATTTCCTATTCACGAGATCCTAACCAAGAGATTCCCACCTCAGCTGTAAAAATTATCGGCTTGGGCGGAGCAGGTGCAAACATGTTAGAGCGCATCGCGCTCGACAGCCAAGAAGGCGCACAGCTCGTTTCCTTAAATACTGATATCCGCACACTCGGAGCATCTCTTGCCAAAGAAAAAATTCAACTCGGTGCCAATTTAACGAAAGGCCTTGGAACGGGTGGCGACCCAGAACTTGGGCAACAAGCCTTCTTGGAAGCAGAAACTGAAGTTCGTAATTCAATAAAAGGTCAGAAAATTGTTTTTCTATGCGTGGGTCTTGGCGGAGGAACCGGCTCTGGCGCAGCTCCCATTATTGCTCGCATCGCACGCGAGGAAGGCGCATTCGTCATCGTCTTCGCTACGATGCCTTTCCTTTTCGAAGGATCTCGACGACGCGAACAAGCAGAAACCGCTCTCAACCAACTCGCGGTACTTTCCAATGCACTTGTTACTTTTGATAACAACCGAATGGGCGAACTCGTTCTCGCTAAACAAGGCATCCATGAAGCTTTCGGCGCCGCAGATAAAATGATCTCGGAATCGATTAAAGCCGTGATTCGCTTGGTAGTTAAACCCGGATTGATCCATGTCGGGCTCGATGAACTCATCACCGCTTTACGCACCACTCGTTCACGCTGCTTATTTGGTTCAGGTATTGCAGATGGTAAAGACCGCGCTTCAAAAGCGCTTCGCAATGCACTTTCCAGTCCATTGCTTGATCAAGGTGCGCTTCTTAGAGATGCACAAAGCGTACTCGTTCATCTATCAGGCGGTGAATCACTAACCTTGTTCGAAATCGAATTGCTCATGCAAAGCCTGCAAAAGTATGTTCCGGAAAATACCCAAATCCTTTTTGGCGCGGCCATTGATACCTCGATGGGAGATCACTTATCCATTACTTTAATCAGCTCTCTTCCTGAAGAAGCGCTGGCTGTTTCTAACCAAAACGCTCAGGCCGCACCCGCACCCGCACCCGCACCCGCACCTGCACCCGCGCCTGCGCCTGCGCCTGCGCCTGCACCCGAACCCGCACCCGAACCCGAACCCGCACCTGCACCTGCACCTGCACCTGCACCCGCAACTACACCCGCAGCTGCTGCAGTTGATGCATCGCAGCCGAAACGACCTTCTATCAAACTTCCGGAAAAAGTCATATCAGAATCTCGGCAACCTAAATTGATCGATGAGTTTTTTGAAAATATAGGAACTGAATCTCCAAAGGTTTCTGAGACAAGCACATCGCAAACAAAAGTTTCCAGTGAAGCACCAAAATCCAACAATGCACCGCTACCTGATGTCGCCAAGCAAGAATCTTATCAACGTCCTTTTGCAGAACCCGAGCTCATTCCATCGGCGTCCCCAGATCCCAAGCCCGTGGCCCAGATCCCGTCTGTTAAATCCGAGATAAATCCCAGCCCAACTCGACCTGAGATTCCTGCTGTCCCACCAGAAGCAATGCAACCCAAGTCTGAGATTCCTGTGTTGTCTCCAAAGGAACCAAAAATTGATCTTGCGAGCGCATTGCAGCTTAAAATGGATTCCAAGCCATCCAACGACCAAGACGAGTTATCATTTAAGAAAACACCGCGCGGTCGCTTTGAGGGTGAAAATCCAAACGTGCTCGATGGCGAGGATCTGGATCTCCCCCCTTTCCTGAGAAAGAAAAAATAATCTGGAGACTATCGTTTCTTCCAGATGGTTACCATGGATCGAGTCCATTGGAATTTACGTGCCGTCTCACGAATCAAAAAAGGCTCGTCGCATTCTGAACGAAGTTCGAAATTTTCTAACAAATTATCCTTAAGCCATCCCAAGGTATCTGATTTCGGCCAATTACCACGAGGCGTGAAATCCTCCAACCAAGTGCAAGGTGTAGCTAATACAAGCTCCCCATTTTTTTCAAGTAGATCACTGAATCGATTCAGCAACAAAACTGGATCAGTAAGTCGGCACAATAAATTAGCTGCATGAACTCGATCAAACCGCCCGAGATGATCGTGCAATTGCATTGCATCTCCCTGTATGAACTCCACACGTGAAGAATCAATTCCTTGTGGCAACTCGGCTGTCAATGAAGTCGTGATCACGCCTTCATCCAATCGCGTATAATCCATTTTCCCCTCATTTTTTAAACGATTAGCCGCAGCGATAAACTGATGCGAAAAATCCAATCCTATCACTTCTTCACAGGTGCGAGACATTTCAAAACTGGAGCGCCCAACTGCACATCCCAGATCCAATCCTCTGGCCACTAAGTTCTTTGAGAAATACCCCGGCGTTCGCACCGCAAAGTCCAAAGCTTGGCTCATCACTTCTGGCCACTGCACTTTTGAGTCCAAAACATCACTCTTTCTGCCGTAATGAAACAGCAGATATTCATCCATAATTTTCAGATTCTCGTAAATTTCACTCATCTTTTTTTAAGCTAAAATATTTCTTACTTAAAACAAGCTGGAGAGCTGACGGATTTCAGGCAAGGATTCTTGCCATGCAAATCCGAATTATTGTCGCAGGAAAGCCAGCTCTCAACTATGCAAAACTGGCGGTAGACGATTATCTCAAACGCCTAATCCGTCATGGTAGCTACGAACTCGTGATCGTCAAAGCTGGTGAGAAAGAAGCAGTTTCAGAGCGTTTGCTTCAGGCATCTAGCGGATGTTATCGCATCGCTCTGGATGAGCGCGGCAAAACTCCATCCACCCGCGAGTTAGCAAACACATTGGAATCAATGAAAATGGCTGGAGAAGTTAAAACCGTTGCATTTCTCATAGGAGCTGCAGACGGGCACACTCCAGAATTACGCAGTCAATGCCAACTCACGCTTTCTCTATCAAGTATGACCCTGCAACACGAAATCGCATTGATCGTCCTGCTAGAACAACTTTACCGCATCGAAACCATCCATGCGGGCAGCCCCTACCATAGGGAGTAAAATCCTGACATCCTCTGCAATTAGCGGCGATACTGATTCTGCGGCATTGCGCCAAGCGCACCACCACCTTGACCTTTTTGAGGCATATTCCACGGTAGTTGACTTGAGTTTGAAGTTGGACCAACTGGTTTCTTCGGCTCCTCTTTAATGCAAGAGACAAAGCAAACAGCAACAATAGCAAGAATAGTGAAACGGATCATGATATGCTCGAAACTGAATTAATTATTGGCAGGCTTTTCCAACATAACTTGATCACCTAACTGGAAACGAACGCCTGGGGCTAGGGAACTAAATTCAATATCAGCAACCGTCTGGGTCGGCTCGATCGATGAAGGTTTAACCCTACCAATCAATCGCCCATCACGCTTAACAAGCAATACAGTATCGGGATTGAAACCGGAATTCGAACCTGCACCGACCATGACAAATCCCCAATCGTGATTCACGGCTGTGATGCGTGCTTCAATCTCATTTTGAGCGATGCGTAAGTCACGCGCTTGGATGCGGCTGTTGTAACGATCGATTTCAGCACGCTTGTCAGCGAGTTTCTTCTCATCTCCAGCAATCGACTCATCCAATCCTTTGTCGGTGCCTTGCTTGGTCTCAATCGAAGTGGTCAAGGCTTTGAAATCTTCGTCGAAAGAGCCTAGGGTTGTATCGATACCCACTTGCTCGAATTCCGCCTTAACCCCGGCTACCACTTGCTTCAACTCCGCTAACTGCGTCTCTTGTGCAGTCAACTTGACATCCAAGCTCGCCACTTGATTCTCAATCGAATTGTTCTCTGCCTTAAAGTTAGCTACGCTTGCTTCGGCCACTGAACGCTCACCTTCAGCAACTTTTTTGTTTTCTTCTTCAACTGCAATTTTCGCCAAGCGATCATCAATGTTTGCACTTAGAACAACAATTTCCTCATTAGTTTTAATTCTTAAATCTTTAACTTCTTGAAACTTCTCGGTCTGCGTGACGGTGAAATACGACGCCACCGCAGTGGCTATAATCGCTAGAGATAGAAAAACAAATTTCATGTTAGTGGGGTTTTAAAAGAAAATGATGATGCGCTTGGATATCGATAAACCTTAGTTGCCTGCCTTGGATGGAGACGCGACGATTTCATCGCCAACTCTTAAGGTGATGTCAGGAGCTAGTGAATCCGGAACAATGCTAGCAGATGCACTGCTTCTCTCGACCGTGGTGACCATCAGTTTTCCGATAACCGCTCCATCTCGAACAATGTCCAATGAGGAACCGCCAGTCACTCCTGACTGATAGCCGCCTGCTAAGGTGACAAACCCCCAGTTTGGATAAATATGGCGGATCTTAGTCTTCAGGCTGGGTAGGGACTCTCCACGACCGATCGTGTCCAAATTGAATTTCAAGCGACTCGCGAAATCGGCAGCACTTACGTTCTCCGCATTCAAATTGGCAAGCTTAGACTCTTTGTTCTTTATGATTTCATCCAATTCTTGGGATTGGACGCGCATGTCTTTTGACTTGGGAACCAACCCTGTAGGCTCACCGACCAGCAACAACTTGTTCTTGGTTTCCTCATGCTCACGGTCATTCGAGGCAATTTTCTTAGTCTTCGTGTCAACAGCCGCTTTGAGATTGAGATTTTGCTCTTTCAATTTAGCCTCTTCCTCCAACGCAATCCTTGTTTCCTCTTGGATCCTGGGAATTTCTTCGAGTAAGCCAGCCAGAATACCTTCCCGCAGAGCAAGCTCTTTCTGATTGATGTCTTTATTGGTAAGAGAAATATTTTTATTCTTAATTTCCAGATCAAGCCGCTGATTGTTTCTGTAAGAAACAAACGCAGACAGGCCTAAAATTAGAAATGTAAGTATACCAAAGGTTGTGGCCATAAGCTTTTTTTAAAAACGATGAAATTCGGAAGTGTGTTGAGACTAATAAGAAATCTCGGGACGGCAATCTCAAAAGTTAGGTAATTTATGATTTTACAGGGAGATTTTCAAAGCTTGGCTTTACAAATCAGCCCCGTGCGCCAAGCGTGCGCCGCGACCCATGAAATCCATTCTCCGAGTCTTTTCCTACCTCAGGCGTTACCCTATGCTCGCCAGCCTACAGCTGTTTTGCGCCTTCGGCATGACCGCCGCCCTTTTCGTTTTTCCAACAATTACCGGGTATGCCGTCGATGAAATCCTACCAAATGCCTCTCGACACCACGAATTTGCCTATTGGATCGCCCTAACTCTGGTCGCTTTTGGCATCCGCGAGGGGCTCAATGGCTCTAGGATTTTCATCAACAACCACTTCGAACAAAAGGTGATCTACGACATCCGCTCAGATCTCTATGGCAAAATCCAACTACTCCCGCTCAATTGGTTCGATACCCGCCGCACCGGCGACATCATGACCCGCGTGGTCGAGGACGTCACCAATATGGAGCGCGTCCTAATCGACGGGATCGAGCAGGGCATCATCGCTGTATTGCAGGTCGTAGGCATAGGGATTTACCTATACATTCTCAATCCAGTCGTCGCTGGCTGGGCGACTCTACCCATCCCCCTGCTCGCCATTGGCGCATGGATCTATTCGACGAAAGGCAGAGATCGATACCGCAATCAACGCGAAGCGACCTCAGACATGAACTCGTTGCTGCATGACAACATCGCTGGTATACGCCAAATCAAAAGTTACGCCGCGGAAGCCGTCGAACACGCCCGTTTCAACCAAGCCTCGGAACATCTTCGCCAAGCCACACTGAGAATGATGCGCTGGTGGGCTTATTATTCGCCTGGCATGACATTTGTGAAAATGACCGGATCCGTACTCGTTCTCGCTTTCGGAGGCTATGAAGTGATGTGCGGAAATCTCGAACTGGGTGAATTTATCACCTTCATGCTCTTCCTCTCACTGTTTTATGAGCCGATTGACCGACTCAATTCCCTAAATCAAATGATTCTATCAGGGAGATCTGCCGCAGATCGAGTATTCGAAATTCTCGATGCCGAAGAAGAACTCCATGCAACCGATGGTGAAATATTCCAAGGACGCTCACAAGGTAGCGTAGAGTTCAAAAACGTCTCTTTCGCCTATCAAGATCAATCCACTTTGGATGGCATATCTATCGCCGCGGAACCCGGGCAAACCATCGCTCTCGTTGGGACCACTGGAGCCGGGAAAACCACGGTATTATCACTACTAGCGCGCTTCTATGAGAAAGACTCAGGCAAAATTTTGTTAGACGGAACGGATATCAGCACGCTCAATAAAAACTCCCTCCGTAATCAGCTAGCCTACGTCACCCAAGAGCCATTTCTCTTCAATGGAACGGTTAGAGAAAACCTCGAACTCGCCAAACGCGGCGCTAGCGAGGAAGAAATCTGGAAAGCGCTAACTGCCGCAAACGGTGACACCTTCGTTCGCGAACTCCCCAACCAACTAGAAACCAATGTCGGCGAACGCGGAGTCAAACTCTCCGGCGGCGAAAAACAACGCCTCTCCATCGCCCGCGCACTTCTCAAAGACGCACCCATTCTCCTGTTAGATGAAGCCACGGCATCAGTCGATTCTGAAACCGAACGCCAGATCCAATCCGCGCTGGATCATCTGATGGAAAACCGCACCGCATTTGTCATCGCTCATCGGCTTTCCACCATCCAAAACGCCGACCGCATTTATGTGTTAGAAAAAGGCAAAGTGATTGAACAAGGAACTCATGATCAACTTCTCGCACGAGAAGGAAAATACGCTGAACTGTGCCGTAGATCGTTTTTGGCGGAGCAGGGTTGACTACCGGAGAGCCTACTGGAGAGCCGTGTCTCTGACCGGCTTATTCGATTTCTCAGCCGGTCAAAGACACGGCTCTCCAATAGCAACAAGCCGGCCAGAGGCTCGGCTCTCCAGCAGCCAACAAAAAAACGCTCGGAGTTTCCTCCGAGCGTTTTGTGAATTTTGAACTTATTAACGAGAGTAAAGCTCGACGATGAGCTGCTCGTTAACGAGCGGATCGATTTCCGAACGCTCAGGAACGCGGGACATAGTAGCAACCATGTTTTCGCGATCTACTTCGAGCCAATCCACAGCAGGAACGGCTTGTGTGAGATCTAGCATGCGGAGTGCGAGTTGCTGTGAAGATGGCTTGGCGCCAACTTTGACCACATCACCCGGCTTCACTTGATAGCTTGGAATGTCCACGCAATGGCCGTTCACAAGAACGTGACCGTGGTTGACCATCTGACGGGCGGCTTGGCGGGAATTACCGAAACCTGCACGGAAGCAAATGTTATCCAGACGGCTTTCAAGCAACTGAAGCATCACAGTACCTGTGATACCACGGCGACGAGCTGCCTCTTGATAGTAAGAACGGAATTGTTTCTCGAGAACGCCGTATTGGAAACGAAGCTTCTGCTTCTCTCCAAGTGCGACTGCATACTCAGATTTTTTCTTACGGCCTGCACGGACACCGTGCTGACCTGGTGGAAAATTGCGGCGCTCCAAAGACTTGGATGGACCGAAAAGTGAAACGCCGAAACGGCGGGAGATTTTGGTGCGGGGACCGGTGTAACGTGCCATGATCTTAGAAAGTTGAGTGTTTAAAAGTTAGGGATTAAACGCGACGCGCTTTCTTTGGGCGGCAACCGTTATGAGGAATTGGAGTAACGTCACGAATCGAAAGAATTTCGAGACCCAACCCTTGTACGGCACGGACAGCGGACTCACGACCCGAACCAGGACCTTTGACGCGAACATCAACTTCCTTGAGACCGTGACCCATAGCTTGGCGGCAAGCATCTTGCGAAACCACTTGCGCAGCGTAAGCGGTGCTTTTACGCGAACCTTTGAAACCCATTTTACCAGCAGTTGACCAACCAATCGCGTTGCCGCTCTGGTCTGTCACGCTGACAAGCGTGTTGTTGAACGTTGCGGTCACGTGGACAATACCGCGCGAAACGTTCTTCGAGCCTTTTGCTTTGTGGATCTTGATTTCTTCTTCTCCTCCACCGATTTCAGCAAAGATATCTTTCTTTTGCTCTTTCTTAGACGCCTCTGCCTTCGCGGCTGTAGCCTCTACGCTTTGGTCCGACTTCGCAACAGCGGCAGACGGGGTTTCTGGTTTAGCCTCGGCAGCGGGAACCGCTACTTCTTCAGCTTCTTGGTTGTTGGTTTCTTCTGACATATGTCTTGTTCTAAAATGGAAGTTTTCACTTCCGGAGAGTGTTTCGTAATCTCAGCGGATTACTTCTTAACGCCCACGGTCTTCTTCTTGCCTTTACGGGTGCGAGCATTGGTGCGAGTGCGCTGACCGCGAACTGGCAAACCACGCTTGTGACGAATCCCACGATAGCAGTTGATGGAAGTTAAACGCTTGAGTTGAACTTGGCGCTCACGACGGAGGTCACCCTCAACCATGATTTGCTCAGCTTGAATCACTTGAGCAATTTTCACCAACTGATCTTCGCTAAGTTGACCAGTGCGGATGTCCGGATCAATACCGGCGTGGTCCAGGATGCGGCTAGCCAATGGGCGTCCGATTCCGAACATGTAAGTTAAAGAAGCCTCGATGCGCTTCTCGTTGGGGATTTCGATACCTAGGATGCGTGCCATGTTGTGAAGATTTTCGCGTGATTATTGTGGAGCACCGATCCTTACCGGAAGCCCCGCGGGGCGCGTGGTTTACCAGAGTTCCAACCTCTGGCAAGCCGGAAATAGAAAAATTCCGTGATTCCTGAGGAATTTTTATAATTTCCCCGAGATTGTAAGGAAAATTTTATTTCTCCTGTATCCCTACTCGACAAAATAGAACTCCTACCTAGCTTCGCCAAAGCACAAATTATCCATGGATACCCTAGAAGAAATCCCCGCCCAATCCGTTTCAGAAACCGTTTCTGCAGCATCGCTCACCCAGCTCCCACCAGACGATGTCGCCGCTATTGATGATTTGGGTAAAACTTACCAAGCTTTCCGCGCGGAACTCTCCAAAATCATCGTCGGTCAAGATGATGTCATTGAAAAACTAGCCATCGCCCTTTTTGCCCGCGGACATGCCCTCCTTATGGGTGTCCCCGGTCTCGCCAAAACCCTATTGGTCTCCTCGGTTGCTCAGACCTTCAACCTCTCTTTTAACCGCATTCAGTTCACTCCGGACCTCATGCCCGCCGATATCACCGGCACTGACATCATCCAGGAAACTACCGGCGGCAAACGTGAATTTGAATTTGTCCAAGGTCCTGTGTTCGCCAACCTTCTGCTCGCAGACGAAATCAACCGCGCCCCCGCCAAAACCCAGTCCGCCATGCTTGAGGCGATGCAGGAAAACAAAGTCACAGTGCTCGGTAAGACCTATACTCTCAAACCTCCATTCTTCGTGCTAGCAACCCAAAACCCGATCGAACAAGAGGGAACCTACCCCCTTCCTGAAGCCCAGTTGGACCGTTTCATGTTCCTCATCGAAGTTGAATACCCATCCGCAGAGGAAGAAAAACGCATCGCTCGTGAAACCACTGGGGCCGCCAAACAAGCGCTCGCGAAACTTATCGACGGTGAAAAAATCATCGCGTTCCAACAACTCGTTCGCCGTGTGCCTGTGCCAGATCACCTCTACGATTACGCAGTCGAGATCGTTCGCAAAACCCGCCCCGGCCAACCCGAGTCTCCACAATGGATCAAAGACACCGTCGGTTGGGGAGCTGGCCCGCGCGCCGTCCAATACCTCATCCTCGGTGCGAAATCCCGCGCCGCCCTCCGCGGTAACTACATGGCCTCCATCGAAGACATCGAAGCCGTCGCACCCGCCGTCCTCAATCACCGCGTCATCACCAACTTCGCCGCCGAATCCCAAGGCATGACCTCCAAGAAAATCGTCCAGAAACTCATTTCTGAGATGAAGGATAAATGAGATATCAGAGGCCAGAAGCCAGAGACCAGACTAAATGATCGAAGAAACCTGCGAGCTATCCCGAATGCTGGGCTCTCTCATCAACAAGCTCTCCCAACCATCTTAATCCCCCGCTAAAAAACTCTTTTCTGGCCTCTGGATTCTGGCCTCTGAATTCTAACCATGTCCGCCCACTCTTTCATCGACAGCGACCTCCTCTCCCGCCTCGGCTCTCTGCCTATCGAGTCGCGCGTCCCGATGATGGGTAACGTCGCGGGTAAACATCGCTCCCCTCACCGCGGTTCATCCGTCGAGTTTGCAGAATATCGAAAATACGTTCCTGGCGATGACACCCGCCGCCTCGATTGGAAAGCCTTTGCCCGCTCGGACCGATTCTACATCAAGGAATTCGAAGCCGATACCAACCTGCGCGCCTACTTCGTGATAGACGCCTCCGGTTCGATGAATTTTCATGGCCCGGGTTTGGAAAGTAAAATCCAATACGCCCGCCGTATCGCCGCATCGCTCGCTTATCTGTTAGTCAACCAAGGCGACGCCGCAGGTCTTTCGATCTGCACCGACAAACTCCACCTCGAAGTCCCGCCTTCCCGCCGCGCCGCACACCTTGAACGCTTCTTTACCACCATCGAAAAAGTTGAGCCGTCTGGTGAAACTGGATTAATTCCCGCACTCCACACAATCGCAGAAAAAATCGGCCAACGCGCTTTCATCGTGATCCTCTCCGATTTCTTCACCGATACCGCGGAACTCGCCGACGCGTTCCAGCACTTGCGTTATCGCAAACACGATATCTCGCTCTTCCATCTCATGGATCCTCAGGAAATTGGATTCAACTTCGATCGCCCTCACCGCTTCGTCGACCTCGAAGATAATACCGCGCTCGTCGTCGAGCCTAACCTCATCGCCGACGAATACCACACCGCGCTTAACGAATTCCTGAAAAACGTCCGCGACAAAGCGCACGACGCCAACGCCGATTACCAACTCGTCACCACCGACACCCCGCTCGAACCGCTTCTCCGCGAGTTCCTCACAGCGCGCCTACCAAAAGCAAAGCATTAAATCTTAAGCACGAAATCCTAAACGAAGAAATGGAGGATGAAAAACCGTTATATGATTTGGATGAACGAACCTACCAATTTGCCCTCAAGGTTCGTCGCTGCATCGGTGACATCAACTGGACTCGACAGCAATGGACAGATATCGATCAAGTCCTTCGAGCTTCCGGATCTGTTGCAGCAAACTATATTGAAGCCAATAACGCGGTTTCTAAGCCTGATTTTTTCTTCCTTATACGTATCCCTAAAAAGGAAGCGAGCGAGTGTCGTCTTTGGCTTCGCCTACTAGGAGAGACATCGAAAGATGAATCACTAAAACAAACGCTCCGTGACCTTTATAAAGAATCCGACGAACTTGTGAAAATCATGGCTACTATCCTACGCAACTGAACCAAGTGAGCAAATGAACCATTTTTCTTAGTTTAGAATTTAATACTTAAGATTTAGAATTTTAATGAAATGACCTTTCTCTCCCCACTTCTTCTTTGGTTTCTGGCAGCAGCAAGCGTCCCAGTGATCATCCATTTGCTCAACAAGCGCCGTCACAAAACCCTTCAATGGGCGGCGATGCAGTTCCTTCTCAAAGCCACGCGTGAATCACGTGGCAAAAAGAAACTCCGCCACATTCTCATCCTAACATGCCGCACCCTCGGACTCGCAGCACTCGCCTTTGCCGCCGCCCGTCCCATCGTTTCCGGACTCCTCGGCTGGGGCGCAGGTACGATAGATACCGTAGTTCTCATTCTGGATCGCAGCGCGTCCATGGAACTCCGTTCCGGTGATGGTGAGGATGCCAAGCGCGAGCTTGTGCTGCGAAAAATTCGAGATGCGATGTCAAACATCGGAAGCCCACGTCTTGTCGTGATCGATAGCGCATCAGGCAAACCGCAGGAAATACCTTCGCCTGATGTTCTCGGTGAAATCTCCGCAACCGCTGCTACTGATTCCACCGCGAATGTGCCCACCCTGCTAGCCTCCGCTGCAGATGTCCTAACAAAATCCACGGGCCGCTCGGAAATCTGGCTCGCATCGGATCTCCAACGCTCTAACTGGCGTCCCGATGACGATCGCTGGGTCACTCTGCGCGCGAATCTACAAAGCCTCCCAGAAAAACCCGCAATCCGCATCCTTTCGATCAGCGGAGACGCTGCAACCAACACCTCTTTACGCCTGCTCGGCACCCGCCGAACCATGGATGGGTTGATCCTGAATTTGGAACTCAACCGCTCCAAAGACAACCGCGGCAGCATCAGCCTTCCAGTCACAACTCAAATCAACGGTGCCTCACAAAACGAACTTATCACTCTTCCCGGACAATCACTTCGTTTCCAAAAACGCATTCCGATCAAACTCGAAGATGAATCCGGACATGGCTGGCTCTCCATCCCGGCCGATGGTAACCCTCGCGATAACTCCGTCTTCTTCGCATACGGCCCAGCTCGTCCGATAAAATCCATCATCGTTTCTGAATCTAACGAAGCTGCTAACTATCTGAGCCTCGCTGCCGCACCGCCTAATTTTGAAAAACAAACCGTCACCCGCATTGAGCCCGCTGCCTTCGCCGCAACATCAACTTCCGAACTCTCGTTGGTTCTCTGGGCCGCTCCACTTCCCACCGGAGAAAGCGCCAAGACCCTGCAAAATTTCCTCTCAAGCGGTGGCCAGGTCGTCCTCTTGCCAAGCCCCAAATCAGCAACCACCGAGGCGTTTCTCGAAACTCAGTGGGAGCCTATCTCCACATCTGGATCCGGGAAATTTTTCATCCTGAAAGATTGGGAACGTGCCGATGGCCCATTGCGCGACGGCGTCGAAGGTTCACCCATACCTGCTGAACGCCTCCGCGCCATCAAACGCGCCATCCCAAAAAGCGATGCCGCTGTTCTCGCAAAATGGGAAGATGGTGAACCGTTTATCACCCGTAAAATTATCGACAAAGGCACGCTCTGGACCATCGGCAGCATTCCCGATTACACATGGTCCAATCTCGGCGATGCCGATGTGCTACTGCCGGCCGTCCAACGCATCCTCGCTCTCGGCGCGGAGCGCTTTGATGCCTCGTTCCTAGCGGAAGTTGGCTCAGATGCCGCCATGCTTGCACCCGGTGAAACACGAACTCGCGTGGATGATTACTCAAAAGAAAACAGCGATCACGTTGCTGGCGTCTTCCGTCTCGGAAATCGCCTGACTGCCGTGAACCGCCCACTTGCTGAAGATGAATTGGAAACCACTACCAAAGATAGTCTCGATCTAATACTGGAAGGAACCGACTACCGCCTGCTAGACCAAGCCGGTCAGACATCAGATCCTTCACTCTCCACTCATATCTGGCGCGGGTTTCTGCTCGCCATGCTGTTTTTCCTGATCAGCGAAGCCCTGCTTTGCATGCCTAAGAAAAATTCCGTTACCACCACAACACCTCAACACGGTGGCGCGCCGAGTGCGACTTGATTTAAGTTGTTAGAATTTCTCTAAAATGAAATGGGATTTCAACAGCGTCGCCATCATAGGCTCTGGCGCAATCGGTTTGTATTATGGCGGACGCCTCGCGGAAGCTGGGATCGATGTGAGATTTCTCGCGAGATCAGATTACGATCATCTCTCAAAATGTGGATTGGAGGTTGAAAGCATCGCTGGAAATTTCCATCTCCCCAATATTTCCGCTTTCAATAAGCCTGAGGACATCGGGCCCGTAGATCTTGTTATCGTCGCATGGAAAGCCACGGCAAATGATGCGCTTGCCTTCGTCTTACCTCCACTCATGCACGCCAACACCCAAGTGCTCACGTTGCAAAACGGCTTAGGAAACTGCGAGCAGATCGCAAAAATCGTCGACGCAGATCGCGTCTACGGAGGCCTTTGTTTTGTCTGTATCAATCGCATCGCGCATGCAACGATTCGCCACTCTGCCGGCGGACGAATGACAATAGGAAAGTTTTCGAATGGCAATTTAGACAATGCGGAAAGGATCACCCAGCGTTTTAAAGCTGCTAATATACCTGCCACTGCTGTTAATGATCTCGCCAAAGCCCAATGGGAGAAATTGATCTGGAACATCCCGTTCAACGGACTCGCTGTCGCAGAGGGTGGAATCACCACCGATATGTTGTTAACGAACCCCATCATCGAAACCGAAATCCGCACTTTGATGCAGGAAGTCATCACTGCTTCTGCCGCACAGGGAGTCTTGTTAGATCAAAGCCTTATCGAATCCAATATCGAACGCACACGCCCCATGGGTCCTTACCAACCGTCCACGATGATTGATTTCATCGAAGGTCGTGAACTTGAACTCGGCCCCATCTGGCAAGAACCTCTCCGCCGCGGAATCGCAGCAGGCGTAAAAATGCCAGCACTGCAAAAACTACTCACCAGGATCCAAGCTCAACTCGCCAATAGAGGATAGTCTCGCAGCCACCAATTACAGTCCTTACCAGCCAATCCTCAAATGCGCGCAAAAATTCCTACCTTATCCAAAAACTCTACTTATCGAGTGTCCTGTTATTCGGACTCAGGCCAGAGTCTTCCACGTCATCTTCAATTTCATAATGCACAGACGACAGTAGAGAAGCCAATAAGCCACAGAGAAACGCGCTGATCTGAGGTGCTAAGATCCATCCAATTTTTTCCTGCCGGAATTCCACTGTCACAATGAGCGCTGCGCTCATGACAGCCAAACCTAGTGTGAGTCCCATTGTCATAAGCGGACGAATTCGCCTACGACTGAAGCGCTCGAATAATAATAGCACTCCACCATAGACGCATCCAGCCATTCCGCCACCTACAGTAAAGATAAAGAATGATAACACGACTCCTTGTGCGCCACGAAAATAAAAATCAGGCGTATGATGAAGCACCCAAATTACAACTGCTACCGCCACTTGCGTAAGGCCGAGAAAAGCACCTGTTAAGGGCCCAAGAAAAATAAAGCGCATAATTGGATTCCAATCAAGGAACATACCTTTCGAATATTTATGCACATAGGTGGAAGATTTCATTTTCTAGTAACGTCTAGTTCATCCATGGAGAAAATAAAAGTTCGAATTCGAACTGGTGAGTTATCCACCATCAACCAAGCTTGATAATTATGCACAAAAAAGGACGCGGATGTGAATCCGCGCCCTTTTGATGTTTTTTATCAGATAAATTCGTTGACCAAATTTTCTAACATTTCTTGGCGACCGGAGTCGAGAGTTGGCTCGCCGTTAGAGAGGGCGTAGGCGCTGACTTCTTCCAAGCTGATTTGCTTGTTGGAAATTTTGGCGCCGATGCCTGTGGTCCAGGATTTGTAGCGGTTGTTGACGAACTCCTGAAGACGGCCGTCTTCACGGATGGCGGCAGCGATTTTGAGGCCGCGGGCGAAGGCATCCATGCCACCGATGTGTGCGTGGAAGAGATCGGAAGGTTCGTGGGATTCGCGGCGGCGTTTTGCATCGAAGTTCAAACCACCAGTGGTAAATCCACCCATTTCCAATACTTTCAACATGATCTCGGTGGTGAGGTAAATGTCGGTTGGGAATTGGTCGGTGTCCCAGCCGATGAGCTCGTCACCTTGGTTCGCGTCCACGGAGCCGAGCGCGTTCGCATCGATGGCGACGGTCATTTCGTGAAGCATGGTGTGGCCAGCAAGGGTGGCGTGATTGGTTTCCAAGTTCAGTTTGAAATGATCCATGAGACCATACTGTCGGAGGAAGTTGAGGCACGCGGCGGAATCGGAATCGTATTGGTGAGTCGAGGGCTCACGTGGTTTTGGCTCGATATAAAACTGGCCTTTGAAGCCGATTTTTTTCGCGTAGTCGACAGCGAGGTGAAGGAGGTTGGCGAGGTTATCGAGCTCGCGTTTCATGTTGGTATTGAGAAGGGTGGAGTATCCTTCGCGACCACCCCAGAAGGTGTAGCCTTCACCACCGAGTTTCAAGGTGCCGTCCATGGCTGCTTTGACTTGCGCTGCGCCGTAGGCAAAAACATCTGCGTTTGGTGAGGTGCCTGCACCTTGCGAATAGCGTGGGTGAGCGAACAAACAAGCGGTACCCCAAAGGAGTTTTTTGCCAGTGGCTTTTTGAAGACCGAGCAAGTGATCGGTGACTTTTTCCAAAGCTGCGTTGGACTTCCTGAGATCGCAAAGTTCTGGAGCGATGTCGCGATCGTGCCAGCAGTAGTAATCGATGCCGATTTTATCGAGGAACTCAAAGAACACATCAGCGCGCTTAAGGGCGTTTGAAACAGAATCGCTCTGATCATCCCATGGCATGAGGGCAGTTGGGCCACCGAAGGGATCGGAGAGACCATTGCGCATCACGTGCCAATAAGCGGCAGCGAAGCGGCAATGATCCTTCATGGTTTTTCCAGCGACGACTTCGTCGGGGTTGTATTGTTTGAAAGCGAAAGGATTTTTCGATTTTGGACCTTCGTATTGTATTTTCGGGATGTCAGGGAAATAGGACATGGCTAGGGTCTATGGGTTCCAAATCATAGCCGCAAGATTGAAAAATAAAAAAAACTCGAGGTGGGTGTTGATTCGGTTTCAAGGAAATCATAACACTGGGTTGTGAGCCGCCCTGTCGATGTCCTTATTGAATTTCTCGAGTCCGAGCAGGCACGTGGCAAAACCCATGTTTTTCTGGACGATGAGGCGCGCGACGGTATGCGGGAGCTTTATATTCGCGCAAGAAAACCCATAGCCAAGCCTCCAAGCCCTGCTGTTGAAATTGCCAGTGCTTCCCGTCCTATTACTCAAACCGCAAAATTGGTCATCGACGGCTCAGACAAAGCCGCAAAGCTCGAAAGCGTAAGACGCCAAGCCGCAAGTTGGGCACCGGCTCATGCGCTGGGGAGTTTACGTGAAACACTGGTCTTTGCGTCGGGCAATGTGGATGCGAAGATCATGATGATAGGCGATGCGCCGGGTTACCACGAAGAAAAGGATATTCAGCCCTTCGTTGGACCAGCTGGACAAAAGCTCAATGATATTCTCAAGGCGATGGGGATCTCGCGTGATGAGATTTATATTTCCAGCTTGGTGAAATTTCGCCCAGCCATCCCCAAGCAAACTACAAACAACCGCAAACCAAATCCAGAGGAAATAGCAAGTTGCCTACCTCTGATGCTGGCAGAGATCGATATCGTTCAACCCGAACTCATCATCGCTCTTGGCGACATAGCAGCGGTGGGACTACTCAATTTATCAGGAAGCCTAGAGAGCATGCGGGGGACATGGCATCAAATCTCGAATATCCCCGTACGCGTCACCTATCATCCTAGCTACCTACTCCAGAGCAGCTCAAATCAAGTCAAACGCTTACTGTGGGAAGACATGCTCGCGGTGATGGAAAAACTCGGGATGACAATTTCTGAGAAACAGCGCGGGTTTTTCCTGCCGAAGGCGTAAGCATAGAGCATAGAGCTCGGAGCCAAGAGGTTGGTATTTCCTAATAACCTATAACAAATAACCACCTAAAATCCGCAGTGACCACTGTGGATTTTAGGTTTAAGCCATCCCCTTTTCCCCGAGTGCGGAGATCGGTTTCGGTGTATTTTTTCTACGCAAGCCAAACTGCCTGACCGCGTGACGCTGCAAATGAGCCTTAGCTTCCTCAACACTGTCGGTGAAAAAGATCAGCTCAGGATCTTCAGGGTTAATCATGCCTTCGTCTGCCATTTTATATAAAAAATCCATCAATGGCTGCCAGAAATCTTTGCCCATCAGAATGATAGGAAAGTTTTTAAGTTTGCCAGTTTGGATCAGGGTCATGGTCTCGAACATTTCATCCATGGTTCCAGCACCACCGGGCATAACAATGAAGGCATACGAATATTTCACCAACATGGTTTTGCGCGTGAAAAAGTAGCGCATGTTCACCGAGCGGTGGACGTAAGGATTCACCTCTTGCTCGAAAGGCAAAATGATATTCACTCCTAAAGAGCGGCCGCCTGCTTCATAAGCACCTTGATTTCCCGCCTGCATGATGCCAGGCCCTCCACCTGTGATCACCGTAAAACCCAGCTCTGCACTTGCTGCGCCCATTTCTCTCGCCAGTTCATACCATCGAGTCCCAGGCTTGGTCCGAGCAGAACCAAAAATCGTCACACAAGGCCCCACGAAATGCAAAATCCGATATGCTCGAATCAAATCCAAACCCACTCGAAACAGCGAACATAAATCATGAAATCGAGAACGCGGACCTGCTAACCATGAGCGCTCTTCCGCCTCCAACTCAAAGATCTTTTGCTGACGTATTTCCTCCTCGGTAATCTGATGCTCATCCGTAATTTCCGGACAATCCGGACAGTCTTTCTTCTTAATCATTGAACACTCCTAATGTTGGATCGCCTGGTCGCGAAAAGAAATTGATGCATGTTTGTAGCCGATACCCAAATAAAAAAAGCGGACCAATGGTCCACTTTTCAAAAGCAACATGCGATGGGAAAGCGGCTCATAAACTGTCGGGAAGCTTCAGCGGCTGTAAAATTTGATCAGAAAGTGATTTCCAAAACTGCTGAAAACTCCCGCCAATTCATGAACCGCATTTCGCAGCACATCAACAACAGGCAAAAAACTTAACGGTGAATCAACGGACCTTGCCCGAATACTTACCGCCTACATATAAAGAGCGAAGCCGCTTCAGAATTTTTTCTATTTTTTCTTAAAAAATATTTTCACCCTATTTTACATGATCTGTAAGCATTTTTCTGCCCGAAATAATAGATCTGGCATTTCAGAATGATTTTCTATACTCCAAAAGATTATAGAATCCTGCAGCCATGAAGCCATTTCACCCACTAAGCGCCGTTGATCAGCTTGTCGCGTATTTAAGGGAGGGAATTATATCCGGAACCCTGAGCCAGACTCTACCTGGTGTGCATAAGTTGGGCAAAGAGCTGGGAGTCAGCCCGAAAACGGTCGTCGCTGCGGTCGCCAAATTGAAACACGAAGGTTTCTTGAAAGATCAGGGAGCTAGAAAAAAGAGCCTGATTGTAAAACCCACTGGGGAAAAAGTCAGCTCCTTGCGGATATCGATTCTTCTCTACGATCTAAATGATCGTGCATTACCTTTTACGATTGAGCTGCGGCATCAACTCGAAGCCGCGGGACACATCACGAGTTTTGCCTCGCAAACCATCATAGATATTGGTCGGAATACTAAAAAGATCGCTGCCTGCATAGATAAAAGCCAAGCGGATGTGTGGATCATTCTCTCCGGTTCCTACGAGGTGCTTCATTGGTTCGCATCACAAAACATACCAGCTTTCGCCTGCTTTGGACGGAGACAGGAAGTTGAAATTGCTGGAGCCGGAGTAGACAGGCAAACTTCGATTCACAAAGCGACCAAACGCCTCATTGAGCTGGGTCACAGAAAAATCGTGATGCTTGCGCGAGAGGAAAGGAGAAAGCCAAAACCGGGAGCGGGCGAGCAAGCATTTCTGAATGAACTTGCCTCACACGGTATCAAAGTTGGCAGCTATAATTTACCTGATTGGGAGGAAACGCCCAAGGGATTCGAACGTACTTTAGATGGTTTATTCAAGGTCACCCCTCCTACCGCGATCATACTGGATGAGGCATCGTTTTTCATGATCACCCAACAACATCTGGCACGCCGTGGAATTTTTGCCTCGCAACACATCTCACTCATATGCTCCGAACCAAATCCAACCTTCTCATGGATTCTGCCAAAGGTTGCACACATCAACTGGGATGCAAAACCCATCATCAGGCGGGCGGTGCGCTGGGTTACTGAAGTTCAGAATGGCAAAATCGATAAACAACAATATTCCACCAAATCAGAATTTATCGAAGAGGGAACGATAGGTCCCGTGCCGAAAATCTAACGAAAAAATCCAAGTGGATTTCTGAGGCTTGCTTGCCAGTTATCTGGTATTCATCTCACAGTATTTCACCACAACAAATTATTTTTCTGTTAGATTAAACAAGACAGGACCTGCATGATTGATGCGTTGTGCTTGTTTTGCGGCGCCGGGAATTTCCCCACGATTGCCTCTTTGAGGATCTCCCTTTCGGCGTGTGGGTGTAGGATTTTCAGGAACCGTATCACCTGTTTGATCTATCCATTGATCCAAGGTCTTTGAGAGCAACGATTGGATTTCTTGATGTTCGGGTTGTCCTGCGAGATTGGTAAATTGGTGAGGATCCATATCGGTGCGGTAGAGCTCAATGCTTGGGCGGGGAGCTAATTGCACATCTTTTTGTAGGGGTGAAAGTTTACCTGTTCGCTGATGCTCCCAATATTCGATCGCAGCAGGATACCTACTGGCATCGCTCTCCACACTGAGCGCAGCTTGCTGAGAAAATGCATTTCGAATATACAACCAATTTCCATGCCGCACGGCTCGCTCATGAGCGGAATAGACATGCCAGTTGCGCTCAGAAAAAGCGAAGTCCCGCACAATCGCTTTCGGATCTTTTAGAACCGGCACAATGCTGACTCCTTGAATGGTGGAGCTTGGCTTAAGTCCTGCAAGATCCAAAAAGGTCGGAGCTAAATCGATCACACTTGTTAGAGAACTTGTGCGGGCGGGTTTGATAGCACCCGGCTGCCAAATCAGGAGAGGGGCTTTCGATCCACTGTCATACAGGCGGGTTTTACACCGAGGAAAAGGCCTACCATTATCCGTGCAATAAACGAGATAGGTATTTTTAGCTATTCCCTGACTCTCAAGCTCGGTCATGAGTTTCCCAATGAATGCATCCGTGCGACTCACTTCACCATAATAAGCAGCAAGATCTTTGCGCGTCTCAGGCCCATCAACCATATAAGGAGGAACCTGAATCGTCGCTGGATCATACCTCAGTAAATCATTATCCGAATCCCAACCGCGATGCGCGTCATTCGATGCAAACCACGCGAAGAACGGTCGATCTTTCGGACGGTTCTTCAAAATTTCCACCCAGTCCTCACTGGCCGAAGAACCTTTTCCACCCGATACTTTCGTAAAGCCCAGCGCCTCGGCGTCGCCCATATGGTTTTTACCTGAGAGTATCGTGTGATAGCCCGCCTCTTTAAGTTGCTGGATGAACGTCACCTGTTCCAGCGGCAGAGGCATGTGCAACTCCGGCGCACCGGTATTATGAGGATATCGCCCTGTAATCATGCTGCAGCGACTCGGACTGCAACTGCTCGTTGTTAGATAAGCACGATCAAAAACCATTCCCTCCGCCGCCATGCGATCGAGGTTTGGAGTTTTGACGAGAGTATTTCCGTAAGGTCCGATGTCATCGAAGGAAATATCATCCGTCAGAAAGAAAATGAAGTTTGGCCGCTCACCCGCAAAGCAAATCGATAAGAACGGGAAGAAAACGAGGATTAATAGTCTAGGTTTCATTTTGAATGGCAATGCTTACGTTCTCGCTCTGAGGCTAAAATCATCATCCGCGAATCGGCTTAAAGATAAAATACACCACAACCCAAACCGGAACTGCAAAAACAACGATCGCAATCAAGCGATCCCAAGTCCATGGGAGATAGTTAGACTGCATCGCGAAAATACAAATCATGACGTAATTTGCGAACCGCGCGTGACCGAGAAAGGAGCAATATTTCGGATAACGTTTGCGGATACCACTGATTAAACCCGTAATACCCATGATCAAAACCAACAGGGTCACCATCACATTGATCGTCGGCAATCCGTCTCTAAAAACCAGCGAAAGACCACCGCCTTTTTTGAAATAAATCTGACTCCAATGAAGGCCCGCCCAAAGAAATGTGAAGCCGCTTTGCATGGCGGTATTGAAAGAGCGCTTATCACTCGCAAACTCGTTCATGATCCAACCGAAATACAGCGGGACAATTCCCCACACCAAAGAGCTATGGTTAAACGGCGTCTCAAGCAACACCCATAGTGTCTGCCAATATGCAGAAATTTCTGATGCGATGGAATTTATCATTAGCTCGCTATAATTTGTAATATTTCAAAAAACTTCATATGCAAAAAACTCCAGATATCCAGCAATCTCGCGGCGGCAATAAATGAAAAAACCACAATCATCCATTCAAACGCCGATTGCGGCACTCGGCCGATCAACCAGCGGCCGATCACGATCCCCGCAAAAACCCCCGGCAAAAGTTTCGCATTTTCCCAAAGACTCTCCTCAGTTATCAACGCAAGTTTGGCATTGAGAGGAATTTTGATGATGTTGATAAGCAGAAAAAACCTTGTGCCGATTCCAATCAACTCCATCTTCGGTATCCGCTGTGCAAGCAGATATAGCTGAATCACCGGCCCGGCAGCGTTGGCCAGCATGGTCGAAAAACCACCCATCACTCCAGCGGAACAGCCAAACCCGCGCGATTCAGCCAACGCGTCGAAAAGCACAGGGCGCCATTTTCGTAACGCCTGCACCGCAACCATGCAGAGCACACATGCACCAATCACTCGCCGCGCCACCATGTCATCAATCTGACCTAGCAACCACCAACCCAACAGCAGCCCCACCAATGTTGCAGGCAATAATTTCCAAACCAGCCTCCATGAGCCATGCTTGATAAATGCTGGATAAGCCATCAAATCCGCTGCGATTAACAATGGCAATGCCAAGCCCACCGAGACTTTAGCCCCATAAATATCCGCAAACAAAACGACAGAAACCATTGAAATCCCACTGAAGCCAGCTTTTGATAAACCAATACATACCGCTGCAACCAGTGCAATAGCCAGTAGCGTGGGATCATTCAGCATCGGCGACAATGTGACCGCTTCACTGCGAACTTAGAAGTCATTTATTTAAATAACCCAACTGTTAGACACAAATCAAAACCCATTTTCAAAATTCCGAGATATGATTGAAATTAAACTGTCAAGCCCCACTTACTTCTAGACCTACAGAGAGGATTCCTTTATTTTTTAGCCAAACGACTCCTTTTTATATGGAAACGCTACTCCAACTTTCAGATTCCTCGGCACCATCAACACTTAAAGAAGTGTTAGATGCGCTAAAGAAACAACACCTCGAGCCGCGCCTGGAATCAAAGGCCTGGGGCGATTGGATTTACTTAGAAGGATACAACTCCGTCATCAGTATTGAGTCGAACCGCGGACTCTCAGCTTCGGCAACAATTGAGCACGCTGAAGGCGAAGAAGACGGTGAACTTGTGCATTCCATCTTCCGCGCATTCGGAAAACTTGGCTGGCACGGCATGGATGACGATGGCGAGTTTCCGCTCTGAGCTCCCAACATACAGCCTATGGCTATCCGTCTCGCCTCCATTACATGAAATTTCTACGTAACGTTTTTTATGCCTTAACGTGCCTCGCATCCTTTTCTCAAGCATTCGCTCATCAGGTAGATTCGGTTGAATTCAAATTCAAACAAAGCGAAGAGAAATGGATATTAAAGGGCTTACTTGACATCGCTTACATGTTACCCGAGTCACGTGGCGTAGCCGATGCACCGCCACTTTTTCGGAAAGATGTCATGGCCGCATCCAAGGCAACTCAGGATCGCTACACAGCAACGACCGAGAGCACCATGCGGCAACTCCTCGTTCTCAAATTCAATGGCAAACCATTAAATTGGAAAATTACATTTCCTGATTTCGAAAAGCAACCTCTCGTGCTTCCCGAAGAAACTGGTGGCTGGGCACTCATGAACGCCGTCATTGAAGTCGATGTCCAACCTGGCCCAGGGAAACTCGAAGTTTTCTGGCAAGACAATCTGAATTCCGAACTCATTCTCGACACAACCGTGGGTGATACATTTGGAACCCTCAGCGTTTTTTCAGGGATGTCTAACACACTTCTCAAAATAGATGCTGCCGAACCATTCAAAAAAACCGCCTCCACTTTACCTTCCAAAAAAACTCAGGCGGAAAGTTGGCTAGTTTCTGGTTTCCTGCATGTCATACCCTTCGGATTCGATCATATCCTTTTCATACTTGGCCTCTTCTTGCTGGCTCCGCGCTGGAAACCCCTGCTCGGCCAATCCCTCCTCTTCACCCTCGCTCACTCAATAACCCTCAGCTTGGTCATCCTTGGACTAATCAGCCTGCCAACCCAATGGATCGAAATCCTCATCGCTGTCAGCATCGCATGGATAGGAATCGAAAATCTCTTCGTCAAAAAACTCAATCCATCACGACTCTACCTAGTGTTTGGCTTCGGTCTGGTCCATGGCATGGGATTTGCCAAGGTTCTCGAAGAAAAGCTCCATGGTATAAAGGGAAAAGATCTCACTCTCCCCTTGGCTTCATTCAACATCGGAGTCGAAATCGCACAGATATTGCTGTTAATTTGCGCTTTTCTCATCCTCATCCCCTTAAAGTCTTGGACTCCACAAATCCAAAAAATCGGCTCAATCTGCATTGCTCTCGCCGGGCTCTTTTGGATCTATCAACGCACGTTTCTTTAAAAAGCACAGGATAGAGCCGAAATCGCCCCGAATTTTTTAAAGATGCGTGTTTGACACTGCCGCCTCAAATTGCTTTTTTTCTTAATACAAAACCACTCCGCATGAGCGAAAACGAAAATAATCCTATTTCCAAAATTACCTCGAGCGTTCCTTTGAAAAAAGAAACCGTTCGCGTTACGCTCAAAGCTGCTGACGCACCGCCAGCCGTACCAGCTGCTTCCTTGCCTCCAACGGATATGACCCCCATCCGCTTAACTCCTGCACCGGCGCAAAGACCCACCGTTCCCCTTCAACCAGTTGTAGCCCCACTCACACCCCTTCCTACCGCTCAGTTGGCTCAATCCGTAACTCCGCCCCCCACTACCCCAATCCCAGTAGCAACGCCCCTGGCTAGCCCTCCGCGTCCCCCTATTACAGCCGCTACAACAGCACCTATTGCTGGCCCGCCAAAAGCGCCAGTCACTGCGCCCGGCGCTCCACCAGCACCAAAAGCTCCTGTTCCAGCACCGACCATACCCATTAAAACCGCAGGTCCAGGCGGAGCGCCTCCAGGAGTTCCAATCAAATCGCTTGCTCCAACCGGTACCCCAACCATCCCGCTAACGCCAACCGCCGCCGCAATCCACAAGCCAGTCACAGCTGCTGGAGCTCCAACCATCCCTCTCTCAGGCACAACAACGAAGCCACTTGTTCCAACTCCGACTGGAACACCCACTATGAAGTTGGCGACAACAAATTCCCCAATCGGAGCTCCAACCATCCCTCTCAAAACCGCCAACACACCGCTTGGATCTCTCACTCCAACAGCACCTGCTGGATCGCCCCTTAAAACAGGAGCCCTACCAAAAGCAACGGTTTCACTCAATCCTCCAACTCAGCCGCTATCACCCTTGAGCGCTGCCACCAAACCGCTCGGTGGCGGCATAGGCAAACCCACCACGCCTTTGACTCCATCCAGTGCAGCAGCAAAAACCGTCCGTAGCCCAACCTTAACTGCAGCTGAGCAAGAGATAGATGAGACAGGTGCATCAACATTTGCCAAGATCCTCGCCGGTGTCGGATTTTTAGCAGCATGTGTCCTTCTTTATCTGCAACTCTCCATGGCTGGTATCTGGATTAACGATGAAGATTTCGAAATGAAAGGCGAATGGATGTCCATTTTAGAAGAAGTTAATTAAACCCTACACACGATATGATTCTTGGAATTCTCAACACCTTGGCCGCTTCCGGCTTGGCTTATCTCATTTGGATTGGCGCGAATATTCCTGATCCCGCTCCAGTTTTTGCTCCGTGACCTTGACGAAAGGTTTATCGGGTTCCATGTTCTTCGCATGGCACTCAACCTTACCGAAGATAATTTCCAATCCGAAGTGATCGATTCCGATCTCCCTGTACTTGTCGACTTCTGGGCCGAATGGTGCGGTCCCTGCAAAATGATCGGCCCTGTCCTCGACCAACTCTCAGGTGAAATCGAAGGTCAAGCAAAGATCACTAAAGTCAATGTCGACGTAGCACGTAACCTTGCGGTGAAATACAACGTAAAATCCATTCCACTCCTGTTGTTCTTCAAAAACGGCGAAGTAAAGGACCAAATCGTTGGTGCGAACGTCACCAAAGACATGCTCAAAGCCAAATTGCTAGCTCTCGCTTAATCCTAATTTCTAAACAAACCAAAAGCCTCTCTCTGCAAACGGGCGAGGCTTTTTTCTTTGGCGCTAAGTGCTTCTTTCCGCTTCAATCAAAGCATTCTCATCTTGAAACAAGAAATTACAGCCATCATCGTCGCCGCCGGCAGCAGCAAGCGCATGGGATTCGACAAGCTCGCTGCTTTACTCAATGGCAAACCTGTCATCCAACATACGCTCGATGTGCTTTTAGCGTGTGATGAAATTACCGAAATACTAGTCATCTGCCCACTAGAGCGATTTGAGCTGTTAGATCAAGCAACCTTCACCAAACCTGTCCGCCGCATCGACGGCGGCGCCGAGCGTTACCTCTCCGTCGCCAACGGCCTCGCTGCCGTTTCTCCAACCGCAAAACTTATCGCCGTGCACGACGCCGCACGTCCGCTCGTTTCTCAAGCTGATATCCTCGCCACCATCGCAGCGGCAAAAACTCATGGCGCTGCATCACTCGCCCGCCGTGTGACCGAGACATTAAAACGTTCCGATAACGATGGTTTCACACTATCCCCCGTGTCTCGTGAAAATCTCTGGTTCATCGAAACTCCCCAAATCTTCCGCACGGATCTCATCCGCTCGGCCTACGAGCACGTGCTCAAAGAAAACCTCTCCGTCACCGATGAAACGTCCGCACTTGAGGCTATCTCCGTAAAAACCCAGCTCGTCGCCTCCACCTCACCTAATCCAAAAATCACCACCCCTGCAGATCTAGCAACCATCTCAACATGATCCAACTCGCGCAAAACCAACTCTGGAAAAAAGGTGACCAATATCTCCGCATCGTCGTCTGGGAACGCCTCGCGATCCGTTACAAACTGACCCAGAGCCAAGATGCCGAAGAAGGCACCTTCCACGATGTCACCAAGAAAGAATTCTGCCGCCTCATCAAAGGTGCGGAATTAATTGAAACCTAAGCATTTCAATTCAAGCAGTTATCAATCTATGAAAACTTTTTGCACTATCCTTACACTCATTTTCACCTGCACCATCGGTCTTGCTGAATCCACCGCTGATAGACCAAACATCATTCTGATCATTTCCGATGATCAGGCATACAACGACTACAGCTTCATGGGAAGCGAAACTGCAAAAACTCCGCATCTCGATAAAATTGCCTCAGAGAGCCTAGTTTATACTCGGGGTTACGTGATGCCGGTTTGTTCACCATCACTTGCGTGTTTGCTAACAGGAAAGATACCGCGCAAACACGGCATCACAGGGAATGATCTAGCACCGGATGCTCCGCAATTTACTGGAGGAAAACAAAACCGAAAACCCCTCATGGATCAGTTGCTAAGCAACTCGCTTATGCTCCCGAAAGCCCTGACCGACTCCGGCTATCTCACCTTTCAAACCGGCAAACTCTGGAACGCTACTTTCAAAGACGTCGGCTTCACCCATGGCATGACTGGCAAACAAGGCCGACATGGCGGCGACGGCTTAACCATTGGCCGAAAAGGCATGCAGCCGATCTACGATTTCATAGAAACATCTAACAAAGAAAAGAAACCTTTCTTCATCTGGCACGCGCCGCTCATGCCACATGATCCGCACACCCCACCGCAGGAAATTTTGCAGAAATACAAAGACAAAGGCCTGACTCCCGCAGCAGAGAAATACTACGCCATGGTCGAATGGTTCGACAACACCTGCGGCGAACTTGATGACTATCTCACTAAAAATGACCTAAAGAAAAACACCGTCATTCTCTACCTCGCTGATAACGGATGGAATGCCTCAGAAGGCTACAACGGAGGACGCGCAAAAATGACCCCCTATGAAATAGGAATCCGCACTCCCATGTTTGTCCGCTGGCCGGGAAAAGTGAAACCCCACCGCGATGAAGAAACCCTCGCCCACGTCACCGATTTTCCAGCGTCCATTCTTAAAATCGCCAACATTAAAGCTCCTGCCGACATCACAGGAACTGACCTGTTAGATCGAGATGCAATGACAAAACGCAAATCCATTTTCGTAGAGTCATATTGCCACGACATCGCGGATCTCAAACAACCCGGGAAAAGCTTGTATGCTCGTGTGGTGATCAATGGTTTCTCAAAACTCATCATCCCAGGCCCCGCCAAACCGACAAGACCCTTCCATACCATCCCCAAAGAAATCGAACTCTACGATCTCAAAGCCGATCCCTTGGAAAAAACCAACCTCGCCGGCCAGAAACCCGATGAAGTGAAGCGCCTGATGACGATTCAAAATGCACAGTGGGACGGTCATTGATTTTATTAAGAATTTTCGATTCGAGAAACGGTATAACATGGCATGGTTATAATGTTATGATGCAGAAATCATTCGAACTCACCATCCGACGATCTTCCGAACGCGGCCACGCCAATCACGGTTGGCTGGATAGCTATCACACCTTCAGCTTCGCTGATTACTACGATCCCGCCCACATGGGCTTCCGCTGCCTGCGGGTCATTAATCAGGACATCGTCGCCCCGGGCGCGGGTTTCCCCACCCACCCGCATCGGGAAATGGAAATTTTTAGCTACGTTGCTTCCGGAACCATCGCCCACAAAGACAGCATGGGAAATGGTCGCGAGTTGCAACCCGGACAGATCCAACTCATGAGCGCCGGCACCGGAGTCACCCACTCGGAATTCAATCCATCACGCACCGAGCCGCTGCACCTCTTGCAAATTTGGATCCAGCCGAACGTGAATCGCTTGCAACCATCCTATACCGAATGGCATCCATCTGCCGATTCGGAGAGCGAATCTAAAGTTTTGGTGATCTCACCTGATGGACGCGAAGATTCCGCAACCATTCATCAGGATGTGAATGTGTATCGAGTTCGCCTGAAACCGGGAGAAAGCGTTTCCCACGATCTCGCGAACGACCGCGGCCTGTGGCTGCAACTCATCAAAGGCAAACTCACTGCCGATGACGCAACGCTTCTCCCTGGCGATGCCGCCAGCTCCGAAACACCCGGCACTATCGTTTTCACCGCCACAGAAGATGCCGAGGCGCTTCTTTTCGATCTCGCGTAACTCCAACTCCAATCCATCCTGCCACTGTTCTTGCTTTGGACATCGAGAAATTCCTTCAAAGGCCTGTTGAATTGAAAGCGCTCTGACTCAAAAGGGCGGCTCGATTCATTTCGCCCGCCCTTTTTTCGCGATCTGACCTCAAGAACTTGAGCTTGGCGAGAGGGCCCCAAGAAATGAGGTTGAGCATTTGCTCACGGACGATCACATTCGCGCCGGCCGCTGGTGTGATTTTCTCGCTGGTATCCTCATGTTTCAGAATCGCATCTATGTCTCGCTCTAAAGTAATCGATGAAAGACTAAAATCGCGCGCAGTTTTCCGCAAGACATCTGCGGTTTTCATCATCCTGATCATGTCCGTCTATCTCGGCTGGCGAGTCACTATTTTCTCAGATAATTGGATTTTCTCTCTGCTCTTCTACTTAAGTGAAGTCCTCTCATTCTTACTTCTCATTGCCCTGATTTGCAGCTCTTGGAATTATCGACATCGGGAATCCAAGCCGCCACTTCCCGATCAAAAAGTGGATGTTTTTCTCCCTGTTTACAAGGAACCAGTGGAGATGATTCGCCAGACTATACGGGCCGCACAAAAAATCCGCTATCCGCACACAACCTACGTATTAGACGATGGAAAGCGCGATGAGCTGGAAGCACTCGCTAAGGAATTAGGAGTCACCTACATCCGTCGGCCGGATAACAAAGGAGCGAAAGCCGGCAACATGAATTACGCTCTCAAATATGCCAAAGGTGATTTCATCTTCGTGTTCGATGCGGACCATATCGCGCAGGCAGAATCGATCGATGCCTTGCTTGGATTTTTCGAGGATGAAAAAGTCGGCTTGGTGATTACTCCGCAGGAATATTATAACCTCAATGGGCTTCAGTACATGCACCATGGAAAAGGCAGGCTTTGGCATGATCAAAGTCGCTTTTATAATGTCGTGCAGAGCTGCAAGGACTCCAACAACTGCGCAACAAGCTGCGGGACGGGAGTCATGTATCGCCGCAGCGCGATCGATGAAATTGGCGGAGTTCCGGAGCAGACAATTACCGAAGATATGCATATCACCCTACTCATGCACGAAAGAGGCTATCGCTCGGTCTACTTCAACGAGCCCATCGCGTATGGGGTCGCCCCAGCGGATCTGGCCGATTATTATCGCACCCGGGAGCGCTGGGCTCATGGCAACCTTTCGGTTCTGGCGATAGAAAAACCATGGAAATCCAAAAACCTCACCCTGAAACAACGGCTTTCCTACACGGAATTGGGCGTCATCTACTTGGAATGCTGGCAGCAATTGCTCATTTTCATGGTGCCTGTGCTATCGTTGTTTTTTGCCTGGCAACCCTTCGAGGTCACTCCGCTCAATGCCATGATTGTGTTAGGTCTGCCTATCCTCATGATCTTTATTCAGGACGAGCAAGGCTGTGGAATGAGCCGCAACTGGACGTCTCAACTCTTTGCCATCGCGAGAATGCCCGTGCAAATGGTGTCCTGGAGCGCGTGCTTCGGCAGAAAACTTTCTTGGAAGGTCTCCAGAAAAAATCTCGATGGTGTTTTTGACTGGCGTCTAGTTTCTCCTCAATTAGCGCTTACGCTGATCAGTCTTGCTGCGTTGATTTTCGGGCTTATGAAAATACCAGAGATCTATGCCACCGGCCCAATCAGCGGCATCTTAGTCGCAGCATGGCATAATACGCTGAACAACGCCGATTACCCGTTGTTCTTTCATATCAGCTCATGGCAGGAAATTTTACCCCCAGGATACTCATGGGATCTACTCCTGATTTCTGCGTTTTGGCTAATCTACAACGCCTCCAGATCCGCCTACTGGCTGTTCGATACCTACCAACGCACAAAAAATACTCATCCGCATTACCGTTTTGAAATTCCACTGCTCATTCAGGATGACGAAGGGCAACTTTCAAAATTAGAATGGATTTCTGAAACGGAATTTAAGGTCAATCAACCCGTAAAGCCTCCCTCTATTGGCGAGGAAATTTCATTTTCTTTATGGCTTCCCGCAGGCCCTCTGAAGTCGAAAGCCATTGTCACACATGTGAATAAGACCAACTATACGGCTGACTTCCAATGGGACGGAAATGCTGAACGCGATAAGCTCTGCGACGCCTTGCTTTCTGTAGATTGGCATGCCGAAATCCATGAGCGTGAAGGTTATTTCCCCACCTTAATTGAACAATTCGCTAGATTCTTTCGCCTTAAATCTCGACCAAAACCATGGAAGTGGTCGCCAGTTTTAATGCGACACCAAAATGACAATCATTTGTCACTGGCCTTGGTCGGCGCTCGCAAAAATGAGCCGCCATCTCAACTCCTTGGATTTGGTGAAAATCCGATCCATGAAATGGTATCACTGATTTCACATGATGGTAAAACGACTCGTTTTTTGGTCGAGAAGCCCTTGGAGCAGCAAGGATGGTCTAAGCTTGGACTGGACGGATGCACTCGATGGAAATCTTCTGTATCTGTCATATCTGAATCATGCGCCCCACTTTGATAGCGCGGGCATCATTTTGGGTTGATCCAAGTTGAATATTCATTTGACGCTGCGCCTTAAACTCTCTCATATATAGGCACTATGATTAAAACAGTAACGACAAGTTGTTTAGCTGCTCTCACTCTTGGCTTACATGCTGGAGAAGCAACTACCCCCGCCCCTAAACCTACCTGTTCCACCGGCTGTTCCGCAGGTGATATTTTCTTAGGAGCGAATGCTCGCGAAGATGCTTGGTATACCTACGGTGGCGCAAACTTCAGCCTTAACGGCGATAAATCAACCAACGGCTTCATTTTGCACGGCCTTCTTGGCTATGGTGAATACGAATACGACACCTTGTTAGGTGGAGTTGAGGGCGAAATCTCTGAACTGGATCTCGGTATTGGTTATCAGTGGTTCATCTCTGGCCACCGCGTGTCCCTTATCGGTGCACTCAACCTCGTCGATCATGACCTCACAGGAAACCTTATCGACCTTGCTAATAACTCGGTCAATGGTAGTGAAACTGGCTTCAAACCCAAGTTGGATATTTGGAACACAGACGCCTCCAGCTTTCTATATGGTGGCACTTTCACCTACTCTACTGCCTATGATTCCTACTGGAATCGTGTAGTATTCACCAAAAACCTTGGCCCGGTCTTCCTCGGACCAGAGCTGATCGTTCAAGGCAACGAAGAATATGAAGAAACTCGTGCAGGTCTCGCTCTCCTTGGCTTAAAGCTCGGCATGTTTGATGTAGGAGCCAGCGTCGGCTACTCTTGGGCTGATCCTAAACAAGGTATCACTGATCAAGAAGGCATTTACAGCAGCATCCACATGAGCTTCTCGTTCTAATTCGTTTCAATAGTAACACTTATTTGGGATCGGTCCTTTCCGGGATCGATCCCTTTTTCTTGGCCATTCACCCCAAAAAACCAACTTCCCGTTTTCTCATTCTTGGGTATCATCCAAAGCATGGAACTCACCGAAGAACAGATTCGACAAGAGGCTGCCGAATGTTACGCCCGAAAAATCAGGCAGGCAGACCAAATGAGCGACCACGAGCTTTTTTTCGCTGGAGCCGAACTTTTTGATTATGCCTGCGCCATCAGTCTTGCTGGCCTAAAGAATGATTATCCTGAGCTTTCCGAATCGGAGCTTCTCGAAAAGCTTCGTGGATTTCTTGGTAACGCTGCCTAGTCTATGAATGCGACCGAAGCTCTCAAATCTTTTACGCGCTTACTAAACGAAGCGAACGTTGCCTATATGATCGTGGGTTCTTTTTCATCAAATTATCATGGCATCCCAAGATCTACAAAAGACGCAGATATTGTCCTTCAGTTCGACGCAACAGCATGGAAACTACTTTCAGAAAAATTACCCGATGGATTGACTCTGGATCCTCAGGGTGGATTTGAAATGGTAACGGCCACTCGCAAAGAAATCATCAAGGTCGCTGGAACAATTTTTGAAATCGAAATATTTCACCTGAGTAATGATGAATTTGACCGGATGCGTTTTTCCCGAAAAATTAAAGCGGAGCTATTCAATGGCATGATTACATGGGTTGCCACGGCGGAGGATGTCATCGTCCAAAAACTCCGCTGGCTCAAGACTGCCGCCCGCTCCAAGGATTATGATGATATCATCAATGTCATAAAAAGAAAAGGCGAGCGCTTGGACTTTGATTACATCACGCAATGGTGCAGCCAACACGGAACGCTCGAAATCCTCGCAAAAGCACGCGCCGAGGCGGGCGCCTGACCGTGGCGGAAATCCAGAACCAGTTCGGTAAGAACCGGCATAACATTTGGATTTTCAGACTGGAATGGATGAAACGAACTCCTCCTGAACCTCCCGAAGCAGATCGGAAATTTTATCGCGATCCGGCTCTGCAGGCAGAGGCGACTTTTCAAAGGCAATCCGAATCTCATCCAGCCGCTCTTCAGCCTGAGTCAGGATTTCTTCATAAGATAACTTCCCTTCGCGTATCTCAAGCAACCATGGAGCGTTTGGACGACGAACACGGACGACGCCCTCTCTGGCGATCTCGAGTGCCATATCAAGCAAGCGGAAAGTGTGCATGATGTTTTTTGTATCATACTCCATACCGTGTTCTTTGTTTGTGCGGTATCGCTCCTCATTGCGCTCTTCCACCCACTGCCAGTATTCGCGGTGAGCGCGGCAATGTGCTTTAAAAGCATCAATGTTGCAATTCAACCAGGCAACGGGGTGAGCTTCGATCGGTACACTGCTGCACACAACCGCCGCATCGTCCTTAGGTGAAAAAATCCCCCGATAATTTTGCCGTTCATCATGGAAAAGCGCGTAAGTCGATGGCGCATGATTTACTGCAACAAGTCCGCAGTTTCTCTCATCCATCCTCATCCGCTCAAGCCATACCCCAAGAGGAACCGATCCCTGCGCCTCAAGCACATGACAAAACTCCCTGAGATGCTTTCTCAGCTCCGGCTGAGGATTTACCATCTTCTTATTCAATCCCCGTGCTTTCTTGATCTGCATCTCAGCATATCCCGAAAAACTTTTCTCACAAAGCTTTGAGAGAAACAAACGGGGATCGATCAGATCGAAGGCGGGATGCTTGTAACGAATGCAATCTTGCGGCGAATAAAGAATCTCCAGCGCACCCGGATTGTTCTTCTCCAGAAGCTGAAAAAATCGGGTCAACTCGAAATAGACCTCGTCGTTCCTCTCATCCGCCACTTGCTCCACCGAATCCATACCAGCGTGGAATGAATCAGGCGCAACAAATACACCCCGGCAGTCGATGTCCGATTGCGATGTCTGAGTCCCATAAGCATGGCTACCGCTGACAACATCTAATAGAAGCAGATCTCTTTCACTGATCCTACTGAGTGTGAAATCCGACTTTCGAATCGATGACGTGGACTTCGGTAGAATAATCTTCCGAAACTCCCTGTTCAGCGCGCCAGTAATCGTTTCCTGTGACAGATCGTTGTCATCCTCAGAGGGCTTTTCCTGCTCGAGCGCACGCTCGATGAATTTATCTAGAACCACGTTCCTACCTACGCTTTCGGTCTCGTGTATCCGTAACTTGGAGGCAATGATGTCGTTGAGGGCACTTCTTAACGGCTCCTCCGTGACTGCGACAAGATCCGCGAACGGGACTGGTGGTGCAGTTCCATGATTTTCGATCCATTGAGCGGCCAGCAGTGCGCGCATCACATAAAGATAGGATTTCGCTGAGGGAGAGCCCTCCGTCAGTTTCTTTCTGCTAATCTGCACAGCCAATCCCTGTAGTGGTGCCGCAGCTTCGATGCCTGAAAAACCTCGTCAGACAGCTTTTGCCATCTCTCACGGAAACCATCACGATCCACATAGACGATAGGTGAGTGCAGCCACTCAATAAGAGGTCCGTTCGATTTACCGAGCAGACCGAGCGCCTTCTTCACATCCCAGCCTCCGGGATCTAGATCATCCTTGATCGCGATTTCAATCGTATCTTTCGGATCGAAAACGCTCAAGTAACTCTCAGACGGCGATGCATAGATAAAGCGGATATCATAATCGCTGTCTTCTGAGTGAAAACCCCACGCTCTACTTCCAGATTCGCAAGCATACAAAATACGAACATTTCTTTCGCGTTCTACATCGGAAAGGAGTTGGATGATTTTTTCTCGCATGAAGAAACTCTAGTGAGCCTGATTTGAATAATGAAGTTTGAATTTTGGCACATGCTGTCTAAATGTCGCCATGCTCTCGCCAGTCACCGCAGACAAAGCCCATTGTTGGCATCCATTCACTCGCCAATCTGAGTGGTGCGATCTTACGCATGAGCCGCTTATGATCGTGTGCGGCGAGGGTGTTTGGTTGTTTGACTCGAACGGCAAAAAATACCTCGATGGCAATTCATCGATCTGGACCAACATTCACGGTCATTGCCGTCCGGAAATCGCGGAGGCGATCGCGAAACAAGCGGCCACGCTCGATCATTCCTCCTATCTCGGCCTCGGACATCCACTTGCCTCGGAGCTTGCCGAAAAACTGGTTTCTTATTTCCCCAAGAATACGCTTGAACGTGTTTTCTTTTCCGACAACGGCTCAACCGCTGTCGAGGTCGCACTTAAAATGTCGCTACAATCGAGAATGCAAACAAAGCAGGAAATACGCACCCGTTTCATTGCATTCGATAACGCCTACCACGGCGATACTCTAGGCGCCGCATCGCTGGGTGGAGTGAATCGATTTTTCTCCCGTTTCAGAAACCTTGGATTCGAAACCCAATTCGTTTCTTCGATGGACGATCTCAAATCAATCGATCCAACCACGGTAACGGCCGTCATCATCGAACCCTTGATTCAAGGTGTGAACGAAATGCGACCATGGCCGCGGGGTATGTTGACGGAGTTGCGTGCGTGGACGAGCGCGCAAGGTATTCACCTCATCCTCGATGAAGTCATGACCGGCTTCGGTCGCACAGGCTCCATGTTTGCCTGCCAACAGGAAAGTGTCATTCCCGATTTCCTCTGCCTCGCCAAAGGCCTGACCGGCGGCACCGTCCCGCTTGCCGCAACCCTGACCACAAATGCGGTGTATGAAACCTTTCTCGGCCCCAAAGAAAACACGTTCTACTATGGACATAGTTATACCGCAAATCCGATTGGCTGCGCCGCTGCGATCGCTTCGTTACAAATCTTTGAAGATCAAAAGACGTTAGATCTATTGCCAATCAAAATTAACTTCTTGGAAAAACAATTGGCTGAATTAAAAGCAAAATCTAAACATATCGTTGAAATCCGCCAATGCGGCCTGATTGCTGGTATCCAACTCAGCCCCGGTCTCGGCATACAAACCACGCTAGCCGCACGCCACCACGGCCTTCTCACTCGCAACATCCTCGACACCCTTGTCTTCATGCCGCCTTTGTGCATCTCTCTGGATGAAATTGAGTTTGCGATCGATGCGATTGGCAGGAGTATTTGAGGAGGGGATCTCCAATCATGGATTGCAGCTAATTGAGATCAAGGAATGAGATGAAATGATTTGCCGTGACAGCGATGAAAGAGTAAGGTTTGAAAACCATATATTCCAACCCATCTATCAAATGGTTAGTTTTGTTAGTTGTTGCTTGTAGATTTTAGGCAGGAAATTTACTCGGGAAGCATGAGAATTCTCGTGGATGAAGGTTTGATATTCAGATAGGCGAAACATCTGCGCTGAAATTCGGTAGGATATTTGAAATTCCGCCTCTTCAACCTTCTTCCCTATTCAACTCAGATCTTGTCGCTTTTCTTACTGTTACATCTGCGGCACAGGAGTTGAACATTTTGGACGGTGTTACTACCTCCTTTAGATACAGGAATAACGTGATCGAACTCAAGATAGTCTTTTGCGCCACATTCGACACAAGTTCCGCCATCTCTTATCCAAACCGCGTTACTGACTTGTTTGGAAATCCGCCGGCGATCCTGAGTTGTGTCATCAGTGGAAGCGGAAACGGTTCGATTGTTAAGCCTGATTAAACAGAGAGCCAATGCGGCAGGAACTTCCGCATCAACAATCTCCAGATCGATCTTACCCTTAACGGATGTGATGATCAAATGAGTGCCGAAGCCGATCATTTCACGAACACGTCCAAGCGATATGCTGAAACCTGCTTTGTCAGAAACGTATTCAACACGCAGGTTCGTTATCCAAAGTTTCCCTTCAGAAACCAGAGCGCCATCTCGATATAGCCTCGTGTCCTGACACAGATAAATGGCTTCGCCGCTTTGTATCCATACTGGGTTGAGTGACAAAATGGGAGGCAATTGATTATAACCTAAGCTATGGAGCAACCGTATGCGGCGAATGGTATGTTTGACCTCGCGTTTGATCTCATTTCCCATTCTGAATAATTTGAGATACTTGAGTATTTTATCCTCCTCAATCTGATCGATATGGTTATCCGCAGATACGTCAGCTAGCAGATGTCGGATAACCTGTTCCGCAAGCGGTTGGCATTCCTTAATCACCTCTTCCCAATCAGCCCCTGTTTCTGCAACCATTTGCTCCAGCGCCGCGACCTCTTGATCATCTAAATTGCCATCTGCAATCATCGCCGCTAGCGCTTTGGAAAATCTATTTTTGAGTGTGGCCTTACGATAACTTTTTGCCGCAAAACCTGCCATAGCAGCTCCAGCTTTTACCAATAAGCCTGAGGCTGTTCCGACAGCGTTTTTAACGGTATTTTCAAAATCAGGTTTGCCGGCAACATCGGGAAACAGAGATGTGACTGGAATCCACTCGGTTAACCCTTCGTGCCATGCCCACGCATCACTGCCTATTGTTCCTGAGCGAATAGCATTCGCCACTTCATCGAGAGAAGTAGCGGAATAACGCTGTCCGTCGGTATTTTCCAATGTGTAGATCATAATAATGACTTGGTATCGCCTAAGATTTTATATTGCTAGAAATTTCATTCTCAGCCCTCCAAGCCACCAGCGCCCCGCACAAATCTCCCAGCGCGCAGCCGACGGATTTGAACAAGGTAATTTCTTCAGCGCTCCGGCGGGCGGGTTGGGTGGCGCGGCAGAGATCGGCGAGTTGGCCTTTGACTTGGTCTAACGAAAACACGCCTTCGGCAACGGGGATGAGAATTTCACCTGCTTCGCGGAAACAGTTTTCCCTGCTATCGACATACACACTCGATTTCGTAACAAGTTCGGTATCACATTCGCGTTTGTCTTTGTGGTGGTTGCCGATGAAATCGGTGTGGGTACCGGGCCTGATCCACGCTCCTTTGACGAGGACCTCCGTGCTGCCTGTCGCGGAGACGACGATGTCTGCCCGGGCGCACGAGGCTGGCAGATCACTGGCGATCTCAAACATGATATTGGAAAATTCCACCGACATTTTTTGGCGGAGCGATTCGGCTTTTTCAGAAGAACGGCCCCAAAGGATGATCCGCTTCAGAGGTCGCACGCTGAGGTGCGCACGAATGAGGAACGGCGCGAGTTTTCCGGTTCCCAACAAAAGCAAGGTTTCCGAATCTTCACGCGAGAGCAGCCGCGAGGCGAGCGCTGAAACCCCCGCCGTCCGCCAACAAGTCACGCTGACCCCATCGATCAACGCGAGCGGCGTGCCCTGCTTGCGATCGAACAAGAGGATCTGCGAGTACAGTGTTTGGGCGGGCGCTTGGCTCTGCGGGAAATAGGTGAACGCTTTTTGCGCGATTACTTCATCGTTCCAGCTCGGCAACATCGCAAACGCATCGTGCGAACCCGAGGCGGGATCCAGCAACAACACCTGACGCGGCGGCATGGTATGTGGGGCGGCGAAGGTTTGGCTTAAGGATTCGACGAATTCAGGGTAATGCAGTGAGGCATGGACTTGCTCGGCGGAGATCAGTTTGAGGTTCATGTTTGGAAGACTTTGGAGCGAAAGCGATGTCTTGCCAAGCTGTGATGATTCGTGATTCAACGTAATTCTGCCAGAGAAGCACGGAGGAAGATGGAGGACACGGAAATATTGAAATTCAGCTCCTTCTCCTGTTTTCTCAGTCTTCCTCCGTGCCTCCGTGGTAAAAAACGCCCGCATCCCCCGCGGCTTGCAATTATCCTCATGAAGCTTAAAGATACGCTCGTGTTTGAGACCAAGATCATAGAAGCAACCGACGACGGGATGAAGGAAGCGCAGAATGCGGCGGTCGAGCTGCTTCAGCGGGGCGAGGTGGTGGCGTTGCCGACCGAGACAGTCTATGGCTTGGCGGCGGATGCGTTCAATCCCGCGGCGGTGGCGAAAATTTTTGCGGCCAAAGAGCGTCCGGATTTTGATCCGTTGATCGTCCACATTGCCACAGTTCGGGATTTAGATAGAGTGGCGATCGCGCCGGAGGAAATTCGCCACATTGTGAATCAACTCACCAACGAATTCTGGCCGGGTCCGCTGACCTTGATTTTACCCAAAACACCCGAGGTCCCAGATCTCGTCACCAGCGGCTTGCCAACGGTGGGCGTTCGCCAGAGCGGTCATCCGATTTTCCGGGCGATCAACAAAGCCCTCGGAAATCCCATCGCCGCGCCAAGTGCGAATCGGTTCGGGCGCATTTCTCCCACTTCCGCCTCTGCGGTCATGAAAGAACTCGGCGGACGCATTCCCTTGATCGTCGATGCCGGTGCGTGCAACGAGGGCCTGGAAAGCACCATCATCCGGATCGAACCCCGCGAGGGCAAGAAGCCGATTTTTCATGTCCACCGCGCAGGTCCGATTACCAAGGAGCAGTTGCAAAAATTCGGAAAAGTTCAAGCGGTGAAACCCGGCGACAAACTCCAGTCACCGGGTCAGTTGGAAAGCCACTACGCGCCGCTCACGCCCTTTCGCCTGATCGAGAAGCCCAGCGATTTCACACCTGAACTTGGGAAAAAATACGGCCTGCTCAGCTACACCGGCGAAGAAGGTGGGGAATTTGTGAGGATGCACCGCTGGGAAAACGTCGTCGCGCTCAGCCCCGGCAGCGGCAAACTCGCCGAAGCAGCGGTGCGCTTGTTTTACGCGATGCGTGAAATGGACGAAATGGGCCTCGATGAAATCATCGCCGAGCCAGTCAGTGAGGTCGGCCTCGGCATCGCGATCATGGATCGATTGAGACGGGCTTCGGCGAAATAATTAGCCTCAAGAAAAAATTCCTTTAATCACTATCCTGGGTTCGACGCCGGTGAGTTTACAATCGAGTCCTTGGAATTTTTTTGTGAACCTCGAGTGGTCGATACTGAATCGCTCTAACAGTTTATCCGGCATATTTCTCGAGGTATTCCTTTTCCTGTGCAACACCTTCGCTGGTGATAAAGTTAAGACGCAAAAATCCAGTGGCGATTTTTTGCTCATCGGTGGCATCTGGCATTAGGTCGCCAGCGAGTTGCTCACGGGTGAATTGATCAAATTTTTTGTTAGAATTAAAAACTTTAATCAAATAATCCCAGCGAGAAACGATGCGGGCGTTCTGATCACCGTGGTAACCAAAGGTATCATCGTATTGAACGGCATCCAGCCAAGTGACAGCCATACGCTCGCCGTAAGATGGGGATGCGAGTAGGCGGTGGCATGACGTCTTCATCATCTGTCGTCATGATGCGCTGCCAGACAGCACTATCCTTGGGATTTCCGGGTATGATGGCGCTCCTTTTCTTATCGCTCTCTAGCAAGGCATCGCTTAGCATCATCTCAATTTTACAATCCGGATTGTAAGTTCGATATGATGGAGGGATGGGAGAATTGAGTTCTCTCGGTTAATAATTATTTCAAAAAGCTGCCTTCGAGTGGCAGCTTTGATTTATTGGCATCGATGTAGCCACCGAGTTCATAGACGTTCTTGTAGCCGTAGGTTTGGAGGGCGATGAGCGTGGAGATATTGAGTGAGGCTCCGGCTGATTTCAAAGGCATGGCGCGTGGTGCGTTGTCGAAATTATTATTGCAGTAGATCAGAATGCGCGAGTCTTTATCGGGAAAAACTTTCGCGAGGGATTCTGCTGTGAAATCGGTGAACGGCAGGTTCACCGCATCTTTGACATGCAGCATGGCAAATTTATCGGCGCTACGGGCGTCGAGAATGATCGTGCGATTTTCTGAAGCCATTTTGAGAAATGCCTCCTGATCGATCACACGGTTGACGCGTTGGATTTCAACGGCATGTGCATCGTTGAGGAAAGTTCGAATATCGACGTGAGGGTTTTTTGGTGCATCGGCAAAAGCTGAGCCTAGACCGATGGATAAAACACAAAGCAGCTTTAAATGAATGGATGTTTTCATGACGCTGCGAGAGTAGCACCATGAAGGGTCGGAATTGTGTAAAGGCGTTGTAAATTTTACTCTGCCTTAATATCCAAACCTTGGGTGAATACGGAGAACTGCTGTTTCAGCGAATCGTTCCAAATGTTTTTATCTTTCGCTGCGGACTGCCATGCGATTGCGGCAGCCTTACATTGTTCTAACAATTTGGTGGACCCTGCCTTATTTTTCCATAGAGATGGTGGATACTTTTTCATGAATCCCACTAATAATTCATCTGGAACTCTCTCGGAATCGGCTCTGGTGAAAGCGGCCTGCGCCATTTTATCGAGTTCGGCCTCGTTGACCGCAGGTTTTACTGAAGCAGGCTTTGCTGTGATCGTTGTGGCTGCTTTTTTGATCTTATCGAGGTTTTTCCAATTTGGACTAATCTCAACCTCCTGTGTCGCTGATTCACCAGGCAATCCGGTCGCAAGTTGGAAACATTGTTTGGTTAACTCCCATACACCTGCTGATGCTGAATGTCCGACATCGGGCCATGTTCCGCCGATATAACAAAAATTCTTTTTATCGATTTCATCACGGAAACGCCCATACCATTCGAGCCGGTTATATGGAGCGCCGCCGAACGAAAAAGCGGTGTCTTTCTCGCCACAAGAAATCGCAAACGGGATTTTTTTCGCCTCGGCTTTGATTTCACCATAGCCATCTGTCGCCCATGAGCCGCCGGAATGCGCGGAAACTCCGCAAACCCATTTGGAATTCAACATCGTAAAACGATGTGTGAACTGACTACCGCCTGAGAAGCCGTAGAGGAACATTTGATCGTAAAGTTTGTAGGTCTTTTTTAATGTCTCAAATAGGTCGATGAGTTTTTCGGCATGAATTCCATCGCCGTTTTGATAAGGACGTTCACCTTTTGTTTCAAAAGACGGGCCGATGACGATTACATCTCCACGATTCGCCCAACTTTTCATGCCAGCCGCACCGTTGCCTTTACCACCGGCACCATGGACCCCGACAACGAGTTGATAGGTCTTGGCTGGATCGATGGGATCTGGAGTGTAAACATAGCAATCCATGCCTTGTTTATCTTTAATCACGGTCTCTGCCGCAAAGGCATGGGCACAAAAGACGGCAGAAAGCGCAATAGTTCTGAGTGGGGAAGCCATATATATTAGTAAATCTGGTTCTACGTTGCGATTTTGCAATGTATGAAACCCAGTGTAAGGTATGAAGCACAAAATCTTTCTAAGGAACAACAAAACGGCAACGTCAAATGTCCCGCAAGGGGACATTACTTATCATTCCGAAGCTGTCCCTTAGCCTGACTATCAGTTTTACTACTTAATGGTATAGATGATATCCTCGAGTTTCTTCGCATCCGCAGCGGCAGACTCAAGAGTTCCTCCCTGTGGAACGCCTGGGCGTAGCGGTTTGGTTTCTGCATGAATCGCCTTCTGAAAAAGTTGCATTCTTTGTTTAACCGCAGCGAGTCTAGCTGCATCAAGCAAGTCATTCGTAGAAGCCAATTGAGTCGATGTCGTGTCACCAAAAAACGCGATCAACGGTTGTGCCATCATCCAATGACCCGCGGCGTCGGGATGAATCGTATCTTTTTGCACGGTGAATTTCGGATCGCTTGCTTTCGCCAGATCGACCTTTTTCCGCATGTCCGAGTGAAGATCCACAACGTGCCAACCATTGTCTCGTTGTTTCACCATCCAAGCTGAATAGGCACTAAGCACCGTGTCATAATCGAAGCCGAGCTTGCCATGATTATCAAAAATCGGTGGTGTCATGTGAACGATTTCGGCGTTGTATTTTTTCGCAGCGGCTCGCAATTTCACATTGCCTTCCTGAAAGCGCGCAGCTCTCTGATCATCTAGTTCTTTATAGATGCCGCAGTTCATTCCGTAGCAGGCGATAATCAGATCGGGTTTCGTTTTCTCTAAGACGCGTTCCAATCTCTCATGCAGGTCAGGTCTTGGAAAACGGCCGCCGGCATGGTTATCCTCGCTGAGTCCAGAGATCGTTTCACTAGCAACTCCTGCGTTGATGACGGTAAAGCGCCGATCGGGATATTTTTTCACCAGCCATGCATCGAAATATGTCACATAATCTCCCATTTGAGTGATGCTATCACCAAGGATGAGAATGGTTTTTTTACCCTCTAACAACTTCTCGGAGGCGCTTGCCATCGATGAAAATGAGAGAAGGAAAATGCTTAGGATAGAGAAAATTCGGTTCATAGTTAAGAGATGATTTTTAGGCATTAAGGCATCAAAATGGCAGCAATGACAAGTCGTGTGACGAGCGCATACATGATGGATATTTTGATGGATTTAGAAACGACCGCTATTTATAACTGGTTGTTTTATTAATCCTCCGCCACGTTAATCCTGAGGAACGTGAGGCTCGAATGTCATAGAACGTTCGTGCTCACGAGCTTTAGCGGCGCGTTTGGCTTGGGTATGGAAATGCTCTTGGGCGCGGAACGGCTTATCGCCTTTCTTTGCGGTGATAGGTTTTGAACTACCATCGGCTTGGATGCGGTAAGCATTTTGGTTGTCTTTGAAATAGGTTTCCAAAATTTTCACCAAGCGACGATTGATGGCCTTTTCCTCGATTGGGATCATTAGCTCGACACGTTTTTCAAGGTTGCGGGTCATCCAATCAGCCGAAGCAATGAAGACTTCAGGTTCACCGCCTTGGTGGAAATAGAAGAGGCGAGCATGTTCGAGAAAGCGATCGATCACGGAAACGACTTCAATATTTTTGGAGAATTTTTCACCAGGAATGAGGCAGCAGATGCCCCGGACATTGAGTTGAACTTCAACCCCAGCTTGGGATGCGGAGTAGAGTGCGGCGATGATATCAGGGTCTTGGAGCGAGTTGGTTTTGGCAATGATTTTTGCGGGTAAACCTTGTTTGGCGCGTTCGGATTCTCCCGCAATTAAATCTAACAAACGAGGCTTCATTGCCGAAGGAGCAGGAATGAGGCGTTGGAAGCGAAGAAGTTTGGATCGACCTGTCACGGCATTAAACAAAAGCGATGCGTCGTTGCCGTATTCCGATTTACAGGTGAGGTAGGATAGATCAGTGTAAAGTCGCGAAGTGGTCTCGTTGTAATTTCCTGTTCCGAGATGGACGTAACGACGCAGGCTGCCGGACTCACGGCGAACGATAAGACAGATTTTCGCGTGAGTTTTGAGGTTTTTCACTCCGTAAACAATTTGCGCGCCGGCGCGTTGTAGTTCATCGGCACGAGTTAGGTTGCGAGCCTCATCGAAGCGAGCTTTCAGCTCAACCAATGCGGTAACGTGTTTGCCGTTCTCAGCGGCTTTGATCAACGCATCGATGATGCGTGACTGACGAGCCGTACGATAAAGGATTTGTTTGATCGCGATAACATCCGGATCAGTAGCGGCCTCCTCGATCAAGCGGATGACGGGATCGAACGATTCGTAAGGATGGAATAGCAGCACGTCGCTAGCGGCGATGGTTTCAAACATCGATGCGCCGGGCGCAATTGCCGGACTGTTTTGTGCGGGCCATTCTTCGTCGCGCAAATGATCAAAGCCCGGAAGAAACGCGAGCTCCATAAACGAGGCCAAACCGAGCGGACCATTGTGATGGAAGATTTCCTGTGAAGTGGTTCCTGTTGCGGTGCGGATCATCTGAAACAGATCGCGCGACGCATCGGCGTGAATTTCCAAGCGAACCGTATCAGCGAAACGACGTGCTGTCAGTACATCTTCCATTTCATCCGCGAGATCCGTGGCATCTTCTTCCTCGACAGCTATATCTCCGTTGCGGGTCAGACGAAATACCGTGCTAGCGGTGATTTTTTCCCCAGGAAACAAGCGATCCGCGTTTGCGGCGATAAGATCCTCAATGAGGATAAACGCATGCTTTTCATCATCAGTATGAACGGAAATTCGACGAGGCAAATTATCATGAATCGGAATTAAGACATGGCGGTTGGTTTGATTGATCGGATCTAACAATCTACAAGCGATGATGTTATGCAATGCAGGAACAATTGGAGGGGGAGAATTTTGATCGACCGCCAAGGGCGTGAGGAGAGGCGATATGTTGTCCTCAAAAATAGCAGCGGTTTGAGCGCGTTGCGTATCAGTGAGTTGTTCTGCGGAGAGCAAATGAATTCCTTTTTCCGCAAGAGCGGGAATAAGCACCTGATTGAGAAGTCGGTATTGATCCTCATTCATTTTCAAAACCCGCTCACGAATTGCCGCGAGATTACGGATTGGGGTGTAGCCGGAGTTATCGCGAGTTTTTCTACCGCTGCGTTTTTGTAGCATCAGCGAACCAACCCGGACCTGGAAAAACTCGTCGAGGTTAGATGCGGTGATAGCGAGAAATTTCACTCGCTCCAAAAGCGGCATATTAGCTTTCAACGCTTGATCGAGTACACGCTGATTGAATTCGAGCCAGGAGAGTTCGCGGTTGTGATATTCGGGCATGATTTTTTGGAAACTTTAAATATTAAACTTAAAACTCTGAGATTAGTTATCTTCGTCGACAATGACTTTGAGACCGAAGACCTGTTCGAAGAGATCGGCTTTTGCGTCCATGGCGAGGCGTTCGATGGCGGCATCTTCCAGCCCGACCAAGCGAATGTGGAGCTTGCCAGAGGAACGTGTGATTTCGATTTTTGAAACGCGTTGGGCGTGAGTGCGTTCAAGCGCATCGGCCACACGCAGGATGGCGGCGAGTTTGCAAACACGGATACGCTCTTCTGCGGTGAGGGCTGCGTAGGCAGGGTGATCCATGCGCGGCACTGAATGGCGATGATAACGTGAAACCAATGCCACGATGGTGACATCCATACGATCCAATCCGAAAATTTCCGAGTTCAGGATGATGTATTCGGAATGTTTGTGATGAGCGCGGGGGCTGACGTAGGTGCCGACCTCATGCAGGATCGCCGCGACTTTCAATAACAGGATATCATGTTCATCGAGTTGATGAATATCATGGAGGTTTGCGACAAAATGTTCGCAAAGTTTTCCAACATATTCGCCATGACCTGGATCTGACTGGTAGCGGTCTGCAAGGATGCGGGCAGAGCGCAGCACTTCGGCCGCGAACGTATCACCTAATTCTCTGGATGCTAAAAGATCATGGAGTAGGCCTTGTTCGTATTCGCTAACAGGAATATGAACTTCTTTCAGTGAAAGCGTTTCAGCGATGGCAAGGTTGATTTCGAGAGCGGGAATCAAAGCCTCGGCGGTTTGATAATCGAGTTGGAAACGTTTGACGGCCTCGAGATCTGTTAGGGCAGCTGCATCTGTGGTAAAGTTGCGCAGTTTTTTCAGCGAACATGCCTCATTAGTTTTCGTCACAAAGCTCGCAACTGATTGAATTTCATAACCGATAAGAACGATTCCATCGATGGAAACATCCGAATAGTCATGACTAAGTTGCGCTAAATTTCCCGCAGCATGTTCGCGTATAACTCGCAATAGAGACGGGCCTTCGGCATGGGAAGCTTCTACTGCCTCGCGGGTGCGGTGAGTGCCCATGCGATAACTCGTGTAGCGGGTGATCAGGCCTTCTTGGAAAAGCAGGGCGCGGGTGTTGCCTGGACCGACGTGCACAACCAACGCCGTGCGCTGCGTCATGGCTGGCAAGTGCTGGATGCGTCGCCGAGTCTTGAGATAAATCAGACGGGTCATTTCACCATCATCAATCATGGAAACGGGCACGCGACAGGCGACGCGGATGCGGTTGAGCACAGCCTCATGATTGGTCGCTTCGTGGAGCACATTGGTCGCAACAGCGCGGGTGAAACTGTAGGGATCCAACCCGAGTTCAGCCAAATTTTGCTGATAACCACGGATGATGGAAACGATGCGCTCGGTGGTGGCATTTGAGATTACATTTCCACCAAATACATCGTGAGCGAGTGGCGCTGGCTGCTCGAGAAAATCGATAGGCAAAAAATTTCCATCCTTGGTTCGTTCTGCGATCATCATTGAAACCGAACTTGCACCAATATGCAGCGCTGTGAACAAAGTTGTCTTGTCCTCGGTAGGTAGTGAACATTTTTTCCCTGCTAGCGCCATCACTTATATTAGATATGATTAAGACATTTTACAATCCTGAATGTGTGACAAGAAAGACTAATATCAAGACAAGGCTTGTCACATCGATATCAGGGGGAGATAAACAATTATGCCAGTCAGCGGAGCTTTAGAAAGATACTTGGTGAAACCAGGTTCAAAAGTCGATCTCGCAAAAATCGATTCGGATGAACGTGCCTTGTTCCAAGAAGGAGGAAAAGACGACAGCGCAAAGGCTTTTGACAACCTTCAGGACGAACTCCAATACCTGCAAAAGGTCCTCTACGCACAGAACAAGCATCGGATTTTACTCGTTTTGCAAGCGATGGATACGGGCGGCAAGGACGGCTGCGTGAAGCACGTGTTTTCAAGAATTGACCCACAAGGAATCCACGTTCGTTCATTTAAAAAGCCGACCGAAGAAGAGCTGGCCCGGGATTTTCTATGGAGGGTACATGAAAAAGTTCCGCGCAATGGCGAGATGGTTATTTTCAACCGCAGCCACTACGAGGACGTTATCGCGGTGAAGGTAAAAAAGTTGTTTCCGGATAAAGTTTGGAAACAGCGCTACCAGCACATCGTCGATTTCGAGCGCATGCTCGCCGAAGAAGGCACTACGGTGGTGAAAATCTACCTGCACATTTCCAAAGATGAGCAGAAACGCCGTATCGTTTCCCGACTGGAAAACCCGGATAAGCATTGGAAATTTCACCCCGACGATCTCAAAGACCGCGCGCTCTGGAATGATTTCATGAAAACCTACGAGGATCTCCTTTCCAAGACATCCACCGAACACGCACCTTGGTATGTCGTGCCTGCGAACCGCAAGTGGTATCGCAACTTATGCGTCGCGCGCATCATGGTCGATACGATGAAGCGCCTGAACATGAAGCTTCCAACCGTCGATTGGGATCCCAAGAAAATTGTCGTGGAAGATTAAGATGTCGGCGAAACTACTCGGCTTCGCCGCAGTTGCGGAGATAATGGACCATGAAAGGTTTGCGATGGTGATCCGTGCCGAACTGGAGACCGTGAGAAATTTACTCGGTTCAAATATGATCGTCATTTCTGGCGCCAATACAAAACTTGAACTCATTTTTTTACGTACCTGCATCGAGTTCCGTGTTCCAACCATTGTGCTTTTGAAAAATATTGATCCATTGCTAGATGAAGAAAACTCAAAGCTACGTCATAGCTTACTCAGCGTTTCACTTGCGACATATCTCCTCCCCTCATCTACCCCAGCCAACTCCATCCTCGAATGGGCGGACGCATTATTATGCACTTGCGGCGATCACGAAGATGAAATGCTCATGGACGCACTCGCACTTGGTATCCCCACGCGGAAACTACATTCCATCAATTTATCCGCTAACTGGACTCTCATACCCCAGCCTGCACACTCGCCAAGACACGGCTTTCCAACAAGACGCGAACTCCTGGAATTTCTGGATAGGCGGTTTCATCATTGAGCCCTCACCCACCTCGGTTTAATTTTTACATTATGAAGCCTAAAAGCCATTCATTTGTACTGTGCTGCCTGTCCCTCGCGTTCTACGCGATCGCTCCTGCATTTACCCAAGCCGCAACCAAACCCAACGTCATCATCATCATCACGTATGATCAAGGTTACGGCGAAATCGCAGCGAACGGAAATCTCGTGATCAAAACTCCGAGCCTCGACAAGCTTCACAGTGAGAGCATACGGCTCATCAACTTTCATGTCGATCCCACCTGCTCACCGACGCGTTCTGCCTTGATGACTGGTCGCTACTCCACCCGCACAGGCGTGTGGCACACGATCAATGGTCGGTCATTGATGAGCCCCAAAGAGCTGACCATGGCGGAAGTTTTCAAGTCGAACGGCTACGCCACAGCGATGATAGGCAAATGGCATCTCGGCGATAACTACCCGTTTCGCCCTCAGGATCAGGGTTTCGAGCATACCATTCAACACCTAGGCGGCGGCATTGGAAACGGTGCGGATTACTGGGAAAACGATTACTTCGATGATACTTATTTAACGAACGGCGAGTGGAAAACACCTTGTTGATCTTTATGACCGACAACGTTACAAGTGCTGGCTGCCTTTGATGAAAAGGCAAAGTATCCCTAATTCAATGCCGAAATGCGTGGTTGGAAAGGCTCTGCTTGGGATGGTGGACATCGCATGCCTTGCTTTTGGCACTGGCCAAAAGGAAATCTAACAAGCGGATGCGATGTGACGGAACTTTCCGCACACATCGATGTTCTACCCACACTCGTCAACCTGCTTGAGCTCTTTTTTCGATTTCCCAACGAAGGAAATCACGGTCGACTCGGCGAGTCGACCCTACCGTTTGAAAACTACGCCTCAACACTCAGCGACAACGCGCGCGAAAATTCCTCTGGCTCGCGATCGCATGCCGCAAGGAAAATCCGAATTTCTTCTAACAGCTCGTCGCAATGTTTGTTCCATTTCGATTTACCGCGAAGAATTTGAGCACTTTCACGCAGGCCAGTGAAATGAACTTTTTCTGCACCGGCTTCACGGAGCTCACTGAGTTCGTTGCGAAGAGTTTCAAAAAACGCGAGTTCAAAGCCGTTGCCCGCAGCATTGGCGGTATGAACTAATGATACTGTAACAGGAGGAGCGAGAGGTTGGAGTTTATCGGCTATCGGCGCACAGCCTATTTTCACCAACATTTTCCGCACACGATCGAACAAATCTTCGAGATGTAACAAACGCAGCGAACATTTGCTTTCCAGATACATCTCAACTCCTTGGCGAATCTCCGGAGCCATGGAAAAATCTTCATGATCGGCTTCCTTGGCCGCGCGCAGGATCGCATCTTCCAACCAATCGGTATCATAATCGAGCACCTGGTAGGGACCGATCTGAATCGCGGGGCGTTGGTTAATAAAGGAAATCACGGGGTTTAATTGGATGGGTTAATATCTGAGAGGCGGTTCCTCATTCTTTGAACAAACGCCGTTGGAAAGTATCTCTCGCTGCTCGGCGTGAGAGCGATTGAATCTCGGCGATAAACTCGTTCACGTTTTCGAACTGACGATAAACCGAAACGTAACGGACATAGGCCACGGGATCGATCTCGTGAAGCTTGTCCATCACTTTGGCCCCGATCGATGCTGACGGGACTTCGCTGAGGTGATCCTTGTGAAGATCTGTTAGAATTTCCTCCACAGCGCGGTCGAGACGTTCCATCGAGACAGGCCGCTTCTCGCATGCCTTGATCAGACCGCTCATGATTTTCTCGCGATTCAACGATTCGCGCGCACCATCGCGTTTCACCACCCGCAACTCCGTGCGCTCGATCTGCTCGTAGGTCGTGTAGCGATAACCGCATTTCAAACATTCGCGACGACGACGAATCGTCGTCCCGTCTTTCGACGAACGGGAATCGAGAACTTTGTCTTTTTGAGAACCGCATTGGACGCAACGCATGAGGGAATTTTTAGAAGCAACAGCCGCCACACTAAATCACGATATGGTATCGTCAATTCAAAAACTACGGCATATTTAGTAGTCGATGATAAAAAGTAAGCTTTTCCGTGATGTTAGTTTTTAGAAAAGTAGCTACCGTGTCACCACGGCATGAGGCCAAACGGTGTCTCACCGTTAGCCTGAATGGAGGGTGAGACACCCTCATGCCTCAAGGCGTGAGACACGCCTTCTCCAAAATGAGAGTATGATGCACAAAGATGCAGGCAGGGGTCACGGAAATTTGCGCAGCTAAGACTCCGAGGAAGTCAACCCAAGGTAATACGCTTAAGAAATCAACGCACCGTAAGCGCTTGGAGTGAGCAATCCGGCGATTTGATCTGGCTTGGAAATTTTGATTTTGAAAATCCAACCATCGCCATAAGGCGCGGTGTTGGCCAAGGATGGATCGCCTTCAACGGCAGGGTTGACTTCGACAACTTCACCAGAGAGGGGTGAGTAGATATCTGAGGCAGCTTTCACGGATTCAACCACGGCGGTTGGATCCCCCGCATCGACTTTCTTGCCAACTGGTGGGAGTTCAACAAACACCACATCGGTCAGCTCGGCTTGGGCGTGATCGGAAATTCCTATCGTGGCGATGTCACCATCGATGCGTGCCCATTCGTGGGAGGTTTGGAAAAGAAGGTCGGCTGGGATTTCGGAAGCGCTCATGCGGATGGTTTTTTGGATGATTGAGTGAATTTAAGAAAGGGTTTTTTCACGGTAATGGCAGCAAATTGTCGACCCCTTACATCGATCTTGAGAGGCGTGCCGATTTTTGCGTTGGCGGCAGGCAGGTAAGCCATGGCAATTCCAATGCCTAGAGACGGGGAAAGCACACCGCTGGAAAGCTCGGCGATGGTTTCACCTGCGCTGTTAAGGACGGCGTAGTGCGCGCGTGGTGGCGGGCCTTTTTCCGTGAGCTCGATGGCGGTGAGTTTGGTTGATGGGCCGTTTTGTTTTTGAGCGATGACAACCTCCCTGCCGATGAAGTCCGGCTTCTCCAGATCACAGAAGTAACCCAGCCCGGCCTCGATGGGTGTGCGTTCGGGAGAAAGGTCGTTGCCGTTGAGCGGATAGCACATTTCCAAACGCAGCGTATCGCGCGCGCCGAGACCGCATGGCGTGGCGCCGGCATCGATAAAGGCGTTGAAGAAATGAATGCCTTGAGCCGCGGGACAGAAGAACTCATAGCCGTCTTCTCCAGTATATCCTGTGCGACAGACAATTTCTCCACTAGCGGTTTTCGAAATCCCATTGCGCGGCGGCAGGGTTTCGTTGGGGAAAAGTTTTTCAAACGTTGCTGAAGAATCCGGCCCTTGGATGGCGAGCCCCGCCCATGCATCCGATTCGTTGCGCAAGCTCACGCCCCCTTCGAGATGTTGCTCCATCCATGCGACATCCTCGGGTATCATCGATGCGTTGATGACTAAGAAGGTCTCATCTGCGGAAATTCGATAGGCGATGAGGTCATCGATCACCCCACCTTTTTCATTGAGCATGATCGTGTATTGACCTTCACCGGGCTGGAGTTTGGAGAGATTGTTCGTCAACATACGGTCTAACCACGCGAGGTGATTTTCTCCGGTCACGAAAACCTGGCCCATATGGGAAATATCAAACACTCCAACTTTTTCGCGAACAGCGGCGTGTTCGTTAAGAATTGAAGTGTATTGCACCGGCATCGCCCAACCGCCGAAGGGGATGAGTTTTGCGCCAAGCGCGAGGTGGGCGGATTCTAGCGGTGAATGCAGGACTTTTTCGGACACACAGGGAAAATGTCCTTGAGAGAGGGGCTTGTCAATCAGGCGAAGCTGGGCAACTGTCTCGGCGATGCAATTTCTTGGTAAATGGGAAAGAAAATTTGGCTGGATCTCCTTTCCGGGATTCCTGCGGTATTATGCGATTTTTCACGTGATGGTTTATCTGCTGCAAATTGTCAGCCCAACCATTGGTCAGGTTTTGGATTTTGATCGTGATAAAATTCTCACCGGCGAGGTCTGGCGTTTGGTGACGTTTTTATTCGCAAGCAGCGGTATCGGCGGGCTGGATGCCTTTGGTGCGCTTTTTATGTTTTTCATGGTGATGATTTCCTTCATGATAAACGATGCTCTCGAAGATGCCTGGGGTGTATTCCGCGCCAGCTTATTTTATTACGTCGGCTACATCGGGCTCGTGATTGCAAATTTTCTCTATCCCGGAAACCTAACAGGAAATGGCATATACATCTACATTTCCGCATTCTTCGCTTTCGCGACCTTATTTCCAAAATTGGAGTTTTTGTTGTTTTTCATCATCCCCGTCCAGATTCGCTGGCTCGCTATGTTATCTGGAGTGTTCATCTTGATCCAAGTGATCAATGATTTCTCATTCTTGGGTTACGTGCTCTTGGCCCTAGCCAATTACTTCCTCTGGGCCGGCATCCCCGCGCTGCGCGGCCAGGCACGAGTTGTCGCCGCTGGACAACGACGCAGAAAATTTCAAAATGACACCAGCATAAATGGAAATGCGTTTCACCGCTGCGCCGAATGCGACCGCACTGAACAGAGCAATCCCGAATTGGAGTTCCGCATGGCCTCAGATGGAAAAGAATATTGCACTGAGCATTTAAAAGACTAACTTACGGCTTTAATTTAAATTTTTGTTATTCAAAATTTTACCTATGTTAAAATACATTGCCATCGCTGTATTAACTCTGCTGGTTGCAGTGAGCTGGTATAAATTTGACCAATCTGGAAATGATGCTGAAAAAATGAGAGCAGATATTGAGAGACTACGCTATGATACTGAGACCGAGGAAGAGGCGCGTAAGTTACAAAACAAACTCAATGGAATGGAGGGAGAGCGGATTTTCTCGGGGATTCTGCTCACCTTTCTGAGCGCAGGCTTAGCCGGCATCGTCTTTGCCACACAGATCCTACCGCTGCTGGCAAATAAAGTCTCGTCTGCGGTATATGAAAATAACGAAAAAGCCGAGGTAGATCCATTACACGATGCACGCGTTCTGATGGCACAAGGCGATTGGGACAGTGCGATAGAATCATTCAAAATCGTGGCGACAAAAGATCCGAGCAACCGCATGACATGGACAGAGATCGCCAAGATCCAGAGGCATCACCAAGAAAACCCACCAGCCGCAATCGCAACATTGCGTGAGGCTATCGAAAGTCAAAATTGGGAAATCGACGACGTCGCCTTTCTCATGTTCCGCTTGGCAGAGATTTACCAAGAGGATTTCCATGACCACGCAAACGCAAGGACAATCCTAGATCAAGTCATCGAGCTCTTCCCGGAAACCCGCCACTCCGCAAACGCTCGAACCAAGATCCTCGAATTGGATGAGCAAATACATGATACCTGATTCGTTAGAATCTTCTCATCCGAATTATCAATCCTAAATCCATTCTGTAAGAGGCACACCTAGTTCCTCGTTTTGATTGAGGATTGATGATTTCCAATTCCTGATTTGAATTAACCACTCCCCTACCCCCACTCCCCCAATTGAATCCCGCAGGAAAATTTTTCCACTTCTGGACTAAGCGGTCGTTGTTTGTCATCGCTGCTGGATGCGTCGTGATTATTTTGTTAGAAAATATTCACTTCGGTTTTGCATGGTCTGCGGCAGTTGGATTTACATTGCTTTACGCTTGGTTAATCCATTGGCGGATTGCGCTTGTGAGCTTCGCTATATCCGCGTGCATTCTCACCAACGCTCATGTACGAGATGCACATCAAAAGTCCGGCGAAGCATGGCTTGCTGACCAAAAACCCCAGCGCATCGAAGCGCGATTATTAGAAGATGCCAAAGGAGAAAATCATCGTTGGCGCGCAACCGCGTTGGTGCGTCGGGTGAATTTATCAGATGTGAAAGTTCAATGGCTAGGCGCTGGCGAACCTCCACCAGCCGGGACCGAACTAATTTCACATGGAGTTTTTAAACCACTCGAGCCCTCGCGCAATCCAGGCACGCAGGATCGGATGGCGATGATGCGTAACGAGGGAATCATCGGCTCCTTTCTCGCCAGCGAAATGCGCGATCAACGCTGGATAAGCCGGATTTCTAGGATGAAAGCCGACTTTAAAACCTTATTCCGAGAGAGTATCGTAGCTGGGATCGATCCGAACAGCACCGCCGCCAAAGTCATACGCGCAGTCGTGATTGGTGAAAAATCACCAGATTCACTTGGTCTAATCCGAGCCTTTTTTGAAAGCGGAACTCTGCATATTTTTTCTGTAAGCGGTCTCCACGTCACCATGGTTGGGGGAATTCTTTGGGGATTCCTCAGCCTTCTCAGATGCCCGCGTCGTTGGGCAATTCCTGTCATCATTTTCGCGATGTTCGGTTATGTATGGCTAACCGGAAACGGACCCGCGGCCTTGCGTGCGGCTTGGATGAGCGCCGTTTTTCTTGGGGCGTTCATTTTTCGCCGGCGTCCCGATCTCCTTAACTCGCTCGGTGCCGTCCTGCTATTTGCCATGCTGTGGAATCCTGGGATTATTCGATTTCCCGGCGTGCAACTTTCCTATGGCGTGGTCGCTGCGATAGGTATTGGAACGGCCCTCGCACGCCGCTGTTTTGATTGGATCGCGGAGAAAGAAGAACTTTTACCGCACAGTGAGTTGACCTGGCTGCAATCCAAGTTGCTGGTATTTCGCGAATACTTGGCAAACAGCCTTGCGGTTTCACTTGCTGCCTCCGTGGGATCCACTCCTTTGGCGATGTTTCACTTTGGAATCATTACTCCGGTTTCCTTGATTGCTACGGTATTTCTAGTATTTCAGGTTTTCGTTCTTTTATCCGTTTCACTGGCATCCGCCTTGATTTATCCGGTTTGGCGCGGAGGAGCGGAATTTCTCAACCGCAACAACGCCATAGTTGCAGACTCTTGCGTATGGAGTGCGGAGACATTCGCTGCTATCCCCGGTGCATGGGCTACAACCAACACGCCAAGACAAGACACACTAACCATCTACGATCTCGATTACGGCGCTGAAGCTGCTTGCTTCACCTCAACGCAGGGCAATTCCGTCATAATCGATGCCGGCGGAAAATTTGGTCTGGAAAGAACTGTCGGTAGCTCGCTCAACCGACTCGGAATGCGTCCAGATTCGATTATTTTCACTCACGCGGATGCCTCACACATCGCGCCACCGGAACTGATGCGAGAAATGTTTCCCATCCGTCAGGTCGTGCTCGGGATGCCACACGCTCATAAATCCGTCGCCAAGGATTGGGAAAAAATCGAAGCGAACATCTGCCTAATCAAACCTCATCGCGGAAGTATCATAGAGTTAAGTAAAGGTGTGAATGCCGAAGTTCTACTTTCACCACATGATCGAGTGATAGGCTCAATAGCCGATGATCAATGCCTCATTTTCATGCTTCATTGGCAAGGTTGGAAAATTCTTTGGCTAGGCGATGCTGGGCGCTTGAGCGAACAAGCATTGCTGCAGAGCAGGATGAATCTCAAAGCCGATCTCATCATAGCTGGCCTGCATCAAAGCGATTTCAGCCTGACAAAACCATTCATTGATGCCGTCAGCCCCCAAGCCATCATCATCCCGCGTCTCGCTGGCAGCAAAATGGACGCCCCACGCCTCGAACAAATTAGACGTTTACGCAACTCCTCTATAAAAATCATCGACCGCCAACAAGCCGGCGGACTGACGCTTACCGTCGAAAAAGAGCGACTAATGATTCGAGGCTTTCTGGATCAGAGCTTATTCACGTTGAAGCGTGAGTAAAATGATGATTCGTTTTATATGAAGCAACCAGTCTAAGGTCTAAAAGTCGCAAGTCTCAGCTAGAACCGCTGGTGCGGTAGGGGTCATGATGACCTTCAGACTTTCGACTTTCCGACTTTTGACTTCTCAACTTAAAGTTTACCCATGACCCGCTGCCCTTGGCTTCCGCCCGATAAACCGCTCTACGTCAAATATCACGACGAAGAGTGGGGTGTTGCTTCACATGATCCGCGTTACCTCTTTGAGATGATTTGCCTCGAGGGCGCGCAAGCAGGCTTGTCATGGTGGACGGTGTTGCAGAAGCGCGAGCGGTATCGCGAAGTTTTTCACAACTTCGTTCCAAAAAAGGTCGTAAAGATGACGGATAAACAACTGGAAAAGATCGTCACAGATGCCGGTATTATTCGCCATCGCGGAAAAATCTTTTCCGTCCGCGACAATGCCCGTGCCTGGCTCGCGCTGGAGAATCCAGTCGAGTGGCTGTGGAGTTTCGCTCCTAATAAAAAGAAAAAGCGTGCGCGCACCATGGCGGATTACGCCGTAAAAACCCGGGAGTCGGACGCCCTCAGCAAAGCTCTCAAAATAGCTGGTTTCAACTTCGTCGGTTCAACCATTGCCTACGCCTTCATGCAAGCCACCGGCATGGTCGATGATCATGCGGCAGGGTGTTGGAAGAGTCGAAAGTCTTAAAGTCTGAAAGTCGCAATCAGAATCGCTGGTGCGATTGCAAATGAACCTAAGACCTTCGACTTTAGACTGTTTGCCAAAAATATTTGCCGAAACGGCCGAGTCTGTAAGCCGTGATTCCTAGGCGCGACGAAGGCGCAAAGCTAATCCTTCCTCGTCCCCTCAAGGGACGCATTCCGCTTGGTCGGAGCGTAGCGTAGACAAATGAACATCCGCAACTGAGGAGTAACGACGGAAGCACGGTTTACAGGCCGGAACTCCAAACCTATTTTCCGCAAGGCGGCATTTTTCCTAACCTAATAATCTTCCCGTTTCGGCAAAGATTTTTGGCAACCAGTCTAAGACTCCTTCCTTGAAATTTGAATTTTTAAACTTGAAACTTCTTGCATGAACACCCTCACCCGCACTCCGATTTCTGAGAAGGAATTTGTTCCTCCTCACTATTTCAAGCGATTGGAACGGAATGAACTTCTACGCGCTGACCGGCATCTCGAAATCGACCTCGGCTGCGGGGATGGATCGTTTCTTATCAACCTTGCCAAACACTATCCCGAACGCGACTTCATCGGGGTCGAGCGCCTGTTAGGTCGATGCAAAAAAGTCGCAAAAAAAATCAAACGTGCGGATTTGGATAACGCGAAAATTCTTCGATTAGACTCGAAGTATGTGGTCGAGTGGTTGTTACCCGAATCATCCGTTTCACGCATCCACCTACTCTGTCCTGATCCGTGGCCGAAGTTCAAACATCATCGGCGGCGCCTCGTGCAGGTGCCTTTTTTAGGAGCCGTAAAAACCGCGTTATTGCCGGGTGGCGAATTTCTTTTCATGACCGATCACGAGGAATATTTCGAATACGCCTGCGAACAAATCCATAGCAGCAGCTTGTTCGAAATCCTCCCTTGGGATGATGATTCATTCTTCTATCCAAAAACCGATTTCCAAATCCAATGGGAAGCGGAAGGAAAATCGATGTATCGGATTCGGTGCATCAAGACAGAAGACTCGGAGACATAAGACACAAGAGAATATGCATGAAGCGCTTTTTCAAAAAAGGTAGCAACTATATTCCGCATGCGGAATATAGTTGCTACCTTTTTGATGGTGCTGCGGGACACCGCAGCTACGGTATCCCTAGCACAAGTGAGGTCGTTGGCTTGACGCTGAAAAGGGCCTTCGCCGTTTCCCTCACCTGCTCCGCACTCATACTTGAATAGATTTGAGGAAGAGTGCGGTGGGTATCTGCGGGGTGGCCAAAGAGGAGGTTAAGGGCCGCGTGGCGGGCGTTGGAGGATGGGGATTGTTGTTGGATGGCGGCACCGGAGAGGACGGTGGAGCGGACCCGTTCGAAGGCTTCGTCGGGGATGCCGTTTTCTGCGATCTTTTGGATTTCCTTTTCGAGTTCGTTGCGCGCGAGATCGATTTGCTCGGGTGATGTGGCGAGGTAGAAGAAGAACAGGCCGGTGTCATAGCCGAGGAATTGGCTGGCACCGACGCGGTAGGCGAGGCCGAGTTCCTCGCGGATGCGTCCAAACAAGGGGCCTGCCATGTCGGAGGCGTATTCTTGGAGAAAACCCAACGCATGGCGATGCGGACCGCTAATATCACTGCCCGGATAGGCGATGGAAAGCACGGCTTGTTTTTTCGGCAGGGTCATCTCGGAAATTTTTCCAGCTACAACTTCCGAGGCGGGCGCTTTCCATGGCGAGCCGGTCGGAAGCCTGCCGAGATGTTTTTCTAACAAATCGATCATTTCCTGTGGATCAAAATCGCCCGCGATGGCGAGTGTGAGGTTGGCGGCGTGGAAATGAGCTGCATGATGAGCGACGAGGGTTTGCCTATCAATTTTTGTTAGAGAAACAACACTACCCAGTGAGTCCAAGCCGTAGCCTTTTCCAGAGAAGTGGATGCGGCGGAGTTGTGCGAAACAGGCATGGAGGGGATCCGTCTGTGCTTCTTCGATGGCGGCGAGCTGGGAGGCTTTTTCGGGAGCGATGGCATCTTCCGGAAATGTGGGATTTAAGAGAACATCTGAGAATATCTCCACGATAATGGGTGAATCCACCGCCAAGCCACCGGCTTGGAGCAGCAGGGCGTTGTTGCCAGCGGAGGATGAAATGGATGCGCCGAGGCTCTCCAAACTAAGTGCGATGTCATCAGCTGAGCGCGAGGTGGTTCCTTTGATGAGCGTGGTTGAAAAAAGTTGATTGAGCCCGTTGTTTTCAAGGATTTCCGATGCCAAACCCGCACCGATGGCGGCTTGGAAATGGATGAGCGGCACGCGGCGATCTTGCAGGAGGGCGATGCGAACGCCATTCGCTATGGTGTGCGTGGTGATCCCATACTCGGTATGTGCGGTTTTCTGGCTCGTAGACTTCGCGCGGAAATCTTTCGGATCGAGTGAGGTAAAAGTGAGTAAATTTTCTGTTAGGTTTTTGCAGACGCGGCGGATATCTGCTGCGGTAACGGATTGGATTTCCGCCAGGTGGGTGCGAGTGAAATTGAGATCGCGTGCCTCGTGCCAGTTTGATGCGAGATCCGAGGCACGTCCTGATGCGCTGGTGAGATTGCGGAATTGTGAGGTCGCGATCTGGCGTTTGGCTTTTTCAATTTCATCATCCAAAGCCGATGCTTGAACGGCGTGAAGTTCGGTTAGAATTTCGGTTTTAAGTTGATCGCGATGTTCGGGTTGGGCTTCCGCTGAAATGGCGAATAAGCCTTCTTCATTCGGGCCGGTCCATGTCCAAGCGGAAATCTCTAGCGCGAGCTCCTTTTCATTACGTAAACGGCGATGGAGCCTGGAGGATCGACCTCGCCCGAGAATTGCGGCGAGAAGATCGTAGGCGGGAACATCGGGATGACCGAGGGCGGGAGTTTTCCATGACAAACATAGGCGGCTGGTGGGGATTTCAAAGCTTTCGAAATCTTCCCGTGGTCCGAGTTGTTGGGGATCGCGCTGGATGTGCGGCTCTGGACCGGAAACGATGCGGCAGTCAGCTGTTAGAGAAGTGACCAGCTCCGTGGCGAGAGCGGGATCGAAATCGCCTGAGATCACGATGTGGATTCGATCCGGGGTGTAGCGGTCGCGATGGTAGTTTTTCAGATCTGCGTAGAAAATTTCGTCGAACAAATGGCGGTGGCCGATGACCGGATGGCGTCGCGCATCTACGGTAAATGCAGTAGATAGCAGTAATCGGGTGGATGCGTTATCGGGATCGTCCAAGCCCATATCGATCTCGCGACGGATCACGTCTTTTTCATTTTCAAAATCCGCCTCAGGAATAATTGGGAAAAAAACCAGACCTGTTAGACATTTTAGAAAGGTTTCCAAGGAATGCGCGGGTCCATCGATGTAATAGACTGTGCGATCGAAAGTGGTGTAGGCGTTCCAATGTCCCCCACCCGCTTGGACAGTTTGCGCCAACTCATCGGCCGAGAAATCGAGGGTCCCTTTAAAGACCATGTGCTCGAGGAAATGCGATAGCCCGGAGCCGAGTTTTTCACCTTCGTGAATGCTACCGGTTGCGACCCATGCCTGCACGGAAATGACAGGAGCCGAGGGATCCGGATCGAGGATGAGCGTAAGGCCGTTCGGAAGTGTCAGGCGGGTGGCGGAGGTGAGCGGGTATTGCATGGCAAAGAAGAAGAATGTCTAAGGTCTTAAGGTCCAAAGGTCAAAGGTCCATTTCCAATCGCAACAGTGATTCTAGCTCAGACTTTTAGACTTTCGACTTTCAGACAAATGACTGAAGGGGGGATTGGAGCGCAGGACTACAGGTCGCGCATGGTGGATAGGAATGCAAATAGAAGAGCGCGACTGGAGTCGCGCGGTCCGTTTGTGAATAACAAAAAACCGGCGCTTCGGGTGAAGCGCCGGCTGGATTGAGATGATGTTTCGGGCGATTACTTCTTGTAGATCGTTTTACCGGTGGAGCGGAGTTCGTCACAGGCTTGTTTCATGCGATCGCAAAGACCTTGCTCGCCTTTTTTAAGGTAGGAGCGTGGATCGTAATGTTTCTTGTTGCCGACTTCTCCATCGATTTTAAGGACTCCTTCGATGTTCTGGCATATGTGGGTGACAATCGGACGGGTGAAGGCGTATTGGGTGTCGGTATCGATGTTCATTTTCACGACACCGTAGTCGAGAGTTTCCTGGAGGTCTTCGGATGAGGTTCCGGAACCGCCATGGAAAACAAGATCCATTTCTGCTGCTTGTCCGTATTTGGCGATGACGGCTGCTTGTCCATCGCGAAGGATGGTAGGTTTGAGTTTCACAGCGCCGGGTTTGTAGGAGCCGTGAACGTTGCCGAAGGTCGCTGCGAACATGAATCGGCCGATGCCATGAAGGGCTTCGTAAACTTCGACCATGTCTTCCGGTGTGGTGTAAAGTTTTTCGATAGGAAGACCTGATGTGTCGTGACCGTCTTCTTCGCCACCAACGCAACCCGCTTCGACTTCAAGGATGATGCCGAGTTCGGCGCACTCTTTGAGGAGCTCTTTGGAAATGCGGAGGTTTTCTTTCAGATCGACCACCGAACCATCGAACATGTGTGATTGGAACAATGGGCCTTTGCCGGCAGCAATGCGCTCACGCGAGGCCAGCAGGAGAGGCTTAAGGAAGCTCTCGACTTTTTCTGGGTGGCAGTGATCGGTGTGAAGGGCAATGAGCACGTCGTGTTTCTCCGCGAGAAGGTGGCAGGCTTCGGCGAGGATGATGGCACCGAAAGCAGCGTCTTTCACGGCCGTGCCGGAAGCGAATTCGCCACCACCGGTCGAAACCTGGATGATGCCGTCGGATTTCGCCTCGGAAAAAGCTTTGAGCGCACCGTTGATCGTGGTGAGTGACGTGACGTTGATGGCCGGGTAGGCGTATCCGCCTTTCTGGGCGGCATCGAGCATGGCGGCGTATTGGGCAGGAGTTGCGATAGGCATAACGTCGGGGTGCGTAGCCCAATCCATGCCAAGGGGCAAGGCAAACTAAAGGTCGGAATGTCTTAAAGTCGAAAGTCTATCCTATAAACAGAAATGGAACCACGGATGGACACAGATAGACACGGATAATCAAAGAGTTATGAATTTTTTCAGTCTCACCTTTTAGGTGAATGAAGAATTCTTTCTAATCCTCTTAGCATCAGTGTT
>JBILAN010000043.1:0-19828 GCA_044354135.1 Luteolibacter sp. | reverse complement strand
CACGGGCGGCGCCGTGACCCTACCTACGAACCGCACCTGCGGTGATAATAAACTTTCTTCTCCATTCTTCCGGATCGGCATTTTGGATCAGCCATTCTTTGCCTTTTTCACCGAGGTTCGCGCGTTGCTCTTTTCCAGCTTGTTCCGCGGCGATCACAGCACGAGCGAGGTCATTTGCGTTGCCCGCTTCATGGAGCCAGCCCGTTTCCCCCTCCGTGACGGTTTCTACTAATGCTCCGGCACGAGCCGCGATGACAGGCCTCCCTAATGTGTATGCCTCGTAAGATGTGAGGCCGAGCGGTTCCCACCAAATTGAAGGGGCTATTAATGCGCGGCAACTGCTAACGAGTTTTTGTTTTAATTCACCACTCACAAAACCCACGCATTCAACAGTCTTTAAGGATTTTGCACGATATCTCGACTCGCCCTCAAGTGGACCTTCCCCAGCAAGAACAAGTTTCGGACAAGCGTCCCCAAGTTCAGACTCCAACTGTTTCCACGCTTCAATCACTATGAGCACACCTTTTTCGGCCACCATTCTACCCAGAAATAGATAATAATCTCCTTCCTGTGCTCCAGTTGGCGAGGGGACGCTTGTTACACAATGGCGTAGCGTTGTGATTTTGTGGGCTGGTATGCCAGCTTCAATGAACTTAACCCGAATAAAATCTGAAATCGCGAGCCAATAATCCACGATCTCAAATAAACCTTTCTTCCTCGCTCGATACAGGTGCCAAGCTAGGATGGCGGTCTTGATTCGTGATCCCTGCCATGCACCACTGAAAATCTCTGGCCATGGATTGCCACGTAGCGCGTCATCGACTACTTTTTCACCGTCCCATAAGGTACCACTCGGACTAAATGGTCGGAAATTATGTATGTAGTAAATTACAGGTATCCCCAGACACTTCGCTTCCTCAAACAATCCGAACGAACCGACCGGTATCACGTTGTGAAATAACAAAATGTCTGGCTTGAAACTTGCCACACGCTCACGTAGCGCCGTACGGGAGGCGGGGTTATCGCCCATCAAACAAATCTGCTTGAGAGGAGAAGGTGCGTTGTTGTTCAACCAGTCTTTGCTGGAAAATCGGAGTTCATCCAGTTCGGCGGAATCGCCTAACAACTCAGCCATGCCATCCACCCACATCTCTTCTCCACCGCGAAAGCGGTATTGGTTGAAAACTTGTAAAATTCGCATGAGCTATGTGTGTTTGAATGAAGAAGTTAGGAAGGTCGAATTTGAATATTTATAAATTCAATTTCTGAACTTCTTGGTAAATATCATGAATGACTTCATTGATTGATCGATTCGTATCAATGACGATGAAGCGCGGGTGGGTTTTGCAGAGCTGTAAGTAATTCCTCCTAGATTCAATTAAAGCCTCTCTGCTGACCTCCTGTTTCCGTGAGAGTAAGACATTAGGATCGGCATCTAAGTAAAATACGATCTTGGGCTGTGGCATCAGGCATGATGCAATGCGTGCTAGAGCCATAGGTCCCCCATATCGATAGCGCCTGGGATCGATGAGCAGATCGGCGTGATAGCGGTCAAATAACACATATCCATTTTTGCCAATTTTTCCCTGAATCCGTAACCATCCAAGCCACCAGTTCAATCCCAGCCATCCTAGTTTTAGAATCGAACTCAAATAACCCCTTGGAGCTTCATCATGCGGATTATCTGCGATGATCCATCCTTCTTCCGTCGATTCTTTTACGAAAGCTCGAGGCCGCCAGTGACCGCTGATGACTCGTGAACCATCAGCTAATAATCGGCCTTTCAAACCACGGAGCACCGCAGATTTGCCAGAACCGTCACATCCGAGGAAAGAAATAAACATAGATGGGGTTAAGAGGGGGAGATATTGGAAATTAGAATATTGAGATATTGGGGCAGACTTCCCTCTTAGACGCTCACTCCTAATTTCGCTAACAGCTCTCTACTGTCATTTTTGGAGATGAAGTGGCTGTGAAGCAGTCCTATCCGTAGTAGATCCATCTTGTGATCTGCCCAGCCAGATGCGGTTACATAGTCTTTCCATGATTCGGATTTTAATTGTGCCTGCATCCATTCAAGGGCCGCAGCAGTGTCGAGTTTTCTAACCATATAAGCTTCTTGTCGAAGGGCGTGGATTAGATCGATTCCGGCGATTCCATCTTCGGTCGCCCATTCCCAGTCGATTGCATACAGTCCAAAAGGCGTGTGGCGTAGATTCCAGATGGCAAAATCACCATGCACTAAGGCACGAGAAATGGATAATGCCCCCACCTTGTGGTGCCATCCGCTAAGTTCTCTATCTACCTGAACCTTTGAAATGATATCATGCATCAGCTTCCATTCATCAATGCGCTGGGTTTTTGTTAAACTCCATGAGCTGAGTAATTTCACGACAGCAGGGATATTGATCCGGGTAGGTGACGTGTGTCCGAGATAGGGGAGTCGCATCGCAAACCAATTTTCTCCTGAGGCATGTCCTCTCGTTTGGATGACACCCGGGTAACGCTCTTGGAGTTTTGTTAGAATGTCATACTCACGTTTGACTGCCTCCATGCTCTCATCTAATCCAAGCTTTACGATAAAGCTTTCACCCGATGAGGGAGATATTCCAGCGACGATGCAGCGAAGTCCGTGTGACGGATTACAGCCCAGAAATCCCAATAGACCCGCGCGGGATGCCTCCTGTAGCCATTCAATTTCTGGGACTTGAATGGAAATGCCTTCATGCACATGCGCGCCTATGCGGTGTTTACTTTGTCCCAAGGTGCTGGCCATCAACTTGAAAAGCCTGCCTTTCAATCGCTGAGGTTGATACAGATTCAACACCATCTCCGCCACTTGGTCATCTTTCGGTATAGCTAACGCAACCCGTCCTCCCGCACGATACACACGCAAACACGTGCGACCCGTGGCGAGTTTGCTGAGACGCGTTAACGAGGGTTCTAAATGATCTGACCAACTGAAATGCATGAAGCTAAAAATTTATTTTTGGACAAACGAGCCGTATATTACTTCCAGTAATCCTTTGAATTCTATTCATTCAGTATCTATAGTTTTTCTTGCATATAAGATCCTGAGTAAAAATTTAATGATTCGATAAAAATGAAAAAAAATGGCTTCAACAATGCAGTTTAGCATTTCGTCTTTGAATAACTTTATTCCGTAAACCCGACGTGAAGCACGTGATTCTGCGAGTTGTAGTTGGTATGCTAGAACACTGTTAATATCTTCTTTGCCAATATTTTTTTGGCTAATGCTTTTCTCATGCAAACGAAAGTCCGCGATAACTCGCGGGAGATATTTGAAACGTTTCCCTTCTGCATTCAGACGACAGTAATACTCACCATCCATTACCGTTCCGAAACGGACATTTAGCAAATGGCCTTGAGCAATTGTCGTCTCCCTACGGAAGAATGTTGAGGTTGAGGCAATATAACATCCAAAGTTTGAAATCATGCCAGGAACGAAAGGGAAAAGAGACATCCTACGTTGGAAATTCCCTTCAGCATCCATGAAGTTCCAGCATCCATAGATGACATCAGCATCCGGTTGATTGTCTGCAAACTCTTTCACTGACCTCAAAGCCCCAGGCTTCAGTCTATCATCCGCATTCAGCCACATCACCCATTTTCCTTTCGCTTTGAGAAAGCCTTTGTTGATTCCATCGCTCATTCCCTTGTCGGGCTCTTGGAAAAATTGCACATGAGAAAATTTAGCAACCACATCTGCAGTATTGTCTGTGGAACACGCATCCATCACAAGATGTTCGACTGTAACACCATCCTGCTCCGCAACGCTCGCGAGACATTCACTGATATAGTGACCGTAATTATAGCTGGGTGTAATGATGCTGAAATCCATGCTAATGATTTTTTTGGAAAGAAGAATGAAATGATAGTGATCATTCTATCACTTACGTCCAACGACGTGAAGATCGGAGCAGAGAGTGGGAATAAATTTAAGAACCAATTGAGCACACCCCGCAATAGTATGCCTGACTGATGATGGAATCCAATATAGGAATTGACTATCCCTCCCAATAAAATTTCTCCCGTAGCTAGCTATAACCTCCAAATTGTTGCGTTCACAAATATTTTTTAGATCTGAAAGTATTGGTTCTCTAACATGCCCACGGAAAACTGGCTCTTCCTCATACCATTCATTTAGGGGAGACCAGTTATTGAAGCCCAAAGGGACGGAAATCCTTTTGCGAATATTGACGGCATTTGGCGTGGCTAAAAACAGCAGTCCTCCGGGTTTTAAAACACGATAAATCTCCGCAAAGAGATGTTTCGGAGATTTGTGCCAATGTTCTAAACAATGAAAACAAGTTATGGCATCGACACTACTATCTTCGAAGGGTAATGGTGTGCTCAAAATATCCTGTTCATGTATTGGAAATTTCCATTCCTCGCGGTATTTCCTAAGAATTTCCGCAGAAGAACTACGATCTTTATTATCCACGCCACCGCCGCCACTGAAATCATCAACCAAGTGAACTTCAGCGCCTAGTAATTTTATTAAAGGATTAAACCAATAAATTCCTGCGCCTAGGTCTACGATGCGCTTGCCCTCGCTCAAGAGACCAAAGTCTTCCATCATCTGACAGTAAAATAAAATACGCTCTTCCAGTATTTCACCTGCGTAAACTTTTCCGTTAAAAAATCGATAAGTCTCATTGACTGCATTAGGCCAATCTTGTCTTTGAGTGACTGAATATTTCATAAGGTATTTTTTCTGAAGTTGAATGAATGTTGTAAGAATTTAGTCATACGCTAACCCTTACTGGGGCTTATTGGTGTAATCGCCAAGGACGCGCCCAATAAAATCATATGCGATATCTTTCGTAGCAGTTTGATTGCTTGCTGGGTGTTGGATATGACTGTCAGTAAAATTGAAATAGCGGTGTTTACCCATCCAAAGACGGGTTAGGAACTGGCAAAGGTGATTGCTTTCCTTATCTGCCCATACAATACCCCCACGAAATATTGTAAGCAGTATTTTCGGGCAACTACTGCTTCCGTAGGCTGCTTTAGCACTTGGAAATAGCAACTCCATCTTAGCAGAGATCATATTGATTTCATCCCTTGATAGACCTGGACATTGGATTACAAGTCCAGGCGGTCTTAGGATTCGTATGCTGGAACGTTTGATCAGGTTGGCTATGTTGGTGAAGCGTTGTTTGGGAATTCTCGCAGTGCGTAGTAACTCGCAAAATTCAGTTACCGAATCGTTTGCGATGATTTGCACTAGCACTTTCTGTTGGATTCCAAGATACGAATCAAAAAATTCCATGATCTGAGTACTATCTTTGCTGATTAACTCATTAAGCCGAGCCTTATACGCCTCCTTGATTTTTCCAGCCCATGCGCATTGGTTTAATAAGATCAGTGTTTCGTGTTCTGCGCACGGAATGGGGAGCCCGTCTTCATCAATACAAGAATCCAAGATGGCTTTAGCGCAAAGTAATGTATGAGTATGCCAGCGCAAAGCCGTCTCAATATCGATACGAACAAAGTCGCTATTTTCAGCATGGTATACCAAACACAAGTTATCAAATTGTATGAGAGAAGCGAGCCGGTAATTGTTTGATTCCGCTGAGGTTTTGAGGCATCTAATAGCAAATTCGAGATGATGGGGCATGACCATCATGTCAATATCGGAAGGTCCTTCTTGCCAAAAAGCATGTTGATTTCTCAAGATACAGAATGGAATGCCCTTACTATTTAGGGTTTCCAAAAATGATCTTAGGAATGCATTTCTATTGGATGAAGTGACCATTAGGCCTTGTAAAGACGTTTGCTAAAGTACTCCCTGATTTTCAAGTAAAGACGAATCGGTAAAATCGTTTTGAGCAGTTGCTTAATCAAAAATTTAATTTTCAGGGATAAAATGCCTTTACCATGCAACCAATCAGAAAATTGTGAAACTGATGTTGCGCTTGTAACAACCAAGCAATCGATGTTTCCATTCAATGGGAGATCATTCGAGTTCCAACGCATTGTACGAATGATTTCTAAGCCATGTGAGCGAGCCTCACTCGTAACTTGCCGGCTACAATACCCGCCAGGAGGAGCTAGTATGCGAGGCTCACGTCCTGTCCATTCTTTGATTTTCTGAATACTAATGGTTAATTCATTATTCAGTTCTTCACGGCTCATTCGGTCCATCCTGAGATGGGAATTTCCGTGGCATTCTATGTTGTGTCCCGCGTAAGCTATGCGCCTGACTTGTTCCTGAGTTAAATATCCTGGTTGGTTGATCTTAGAGGCGCTGATGAAAAAAACTCCTTTGGCTTTATTTGATTCTAGTAAAGGAAAAACTTCATTGTAGTGATCTTCAGTTCCATCATCAAAGTGCAGCATGACCATCGCATTGTCCTTCGTCGCTGCATGAACTTCGTCAACGCTTACGACATTCATGCGGTTCTTTTGAATTTCCGCTAGATGTCTAGCTAAAACACTGGGGCTGATCGTGTAAATACTGCCAGTTTTTTGATCAGTCACTTGATGATAATTTAGTGCTATCATGGTTTTCTCGCAACAAAGTAGAGATGCTTTTCGGATAACTCCTTTTCACTAAATCGTGAAGAAAACTCCGGATGAATTTTTAGGCTTCTGAGTGATTTTATCTCAGACTCATCTCCGTAAGTAATATGGAAATCAATAATTTCAAAACCGGAGAATTCAAGTAATTCACGATAATCTCGTGACTTAAGACGGTTGAAGGACATTATTTTTGAGTTTACTAAAGTACGCCAAAATCGATCGGAGTATCGTAGGTGATTGTAGATGGAGATCGATTTATCTGTGTTGGAGTAAATGTCGAAAAGATGATTTGTGCAAATAAACAACCCCCCTTGCCTCAGAGCTTTGAACATTTCCTTAAAGCATTCAATCAATTGTGGGCGATCAATGTGCATTAGAACTTGGGTGCAGCTTACAAAATCTATTTTTCCTGACTGTTCTCTACCAATGCCGAAATACGGGGCGTGGTATGAGAATCCATGATCACTCATAATTTCCGATAAGTTTCCTAAATCTCTATCATTCGGAGGCGTTGGATTACATTTACAAATCTTACCTTCACCAACAAGCTGATCGAATATGCTTTGAGTTAATTTAAATGTAACTGGAGTAATGATAGGGACGACATCACAGAGGAATTGCCTTTTTACACCATAAGCTTCGAATAAAAGCGGAATGGTTGGATGCCATCCAGAGCCTAAATCTAAATGGGTTTTTAGATTCTCATTCGGCACACCAAGTTCTTGAAATTTTTCCCAATATAAATTACCGATTTCTACTTTTTGGAGCACCCGCGAACGAGTTGCAACTAAAGATTTTGTGAGGTGATCTTGGAGGAAGCGATAAACTTTATTTCCAAAAGGTAAACACGACATGACTTTGAAAACAATTGCTTTAAATAACCAGTTCATAAATTAACTAAGGTTTTATGATTACGAATGGGAACGGACTAGCTGAGAATCTTGTTCTATGAGATCTGAATAAAGGCCGTTTACAATCTTCCATTTCATATTCCAACGGAATTTTTCTAATGCATGGTTATGTGCTGCTTGCCCAAGCTTTTGAGCTTCATGAGGATTAGTTGCTAAACGGATTAGCCCTGCATGAATGTCGTTTATCACTTGCGTGGGACTTTTAACTTCGATGATAACAGCAGTTTCAGTATGGACCATTTCGCCCGGGCCGCCCCAATTTAAGGTTATAATTGGTAGACCTAAAGTCATGGCTTCCAATAATGCCGAACCACCACTGTCGCGCAGTCCGGGAAATACAAAAGTCGAGGTTTCGCGATAAAACTGTTTCAATGTTTCGCGTGGGACAGCACCAGTGAATGTGATTTTATCGGTTAAGTTCAGCCGTTTGACATAGGATTTCCAATAATTTAGGGCAGTGCCTTTACCTGCCACTTTCAGATGCCAATCAAATGGTAATCCTATAGCAAGAGCCTCAAAGATTAGAGGCATTTGACGTGTTGGTGCACAATTTCCTGCGAAGAGTATTTGGAATACACTATTATTAATTGGAGCAGAATACGGTGTGTCTAAATCTTCTTCTCTCAAAGCATTCGGCGACATAACTAAACACTTTTTGTGAAATTTAATTGGCAGGAAATTTCGTGTGGTTTGGTTGGAGACTAGAATAGTAGAAGCTCTTTCAAGTGATGCGGTCACCCATGGCATCTTTGAATTTAGTCTATTAACAAACGCACGGATACGTTCGTATTTACGTGCTGAACCGAGGTATTTTTCAAATCCTTCAGGCGTTGATTCACCTCCTGCAATGGGCCCCCATACTGAAGGGATTCCGAGTTTTGAGCATGAGAACGGAATGCGAAACGTGTGAAAAGTCGTTTGATGCACAAGTTCAAATGGCTGATCTGCGTGGAGTTTAAGAGCAAGCTTAAGAGCCATGCGCTGCCACCAGCATTTACGCAACCAAGCACCAGCTCCGGGTGGAAATTGGCTTATCCATCTAATCCAAGGAGGAGCATCCAAGCAGTGCAGTTCAATACCATATTCCGAAGTGTAGCGTTCAAGCACTGGCATGGCTTTGGATGTAGTGATCAATGTAACTTGATGGCTCTGGCTCGCTTCTCTCGCCCAGCCCCATCCTAACCAATGCTCACCACCGCCTTCTGGATCGCATGCGTATGCAACCATTAGAATTTTCGAACGCTTCATAGAATTTGATATAAGACCTGTGAATTAGGCTTTCTTCTGATCGATGAGAAATGCTGCATTCCGCCCTTCGATCAATGCATCTTCCATTCCGCCGTAATTCCAACCACCCCAACGGCCACAGGATTGAACATCATATTTGAGAAGTTCATCCAATATGATCGCACGTGAATCTTCGTAATTGCTGTCGAACACCACATAGGCATAAGGTATTTTGCAAAGATCCATGAATAGGATTTCATCATCCTCAGATAGAGTTCCTCCTCTTATTAAATCCTGGACTACGCGTTTCTTCAGAGCCTCAGTATCTTCACGGTATTCCTCGTAACCACCGGAAATTTCCACGTAGTAACTCCTGCAGCCCTCAGGTGCAAGATCTGGATGAACCGCCGAGTAAGAGCCAACACGATAAAAGACAAAATCCTTTTCGGGAAAATAAACCCAGTGGAATTCAGAGCCACCCGCACCCGGGCCTTTCACACCGATGTCAAAATAGTAAACGGTGGTGGCCCGTAGTTTCAGTGCCGCTTCATTCATGTAAACGGGAGTAGACTTTAAGATTTGAAGTAAATTCACCAATGGCATGGTATTTACCAAATGGTCATACTGAATCACTCTGCAATCACTCAGTTGCGCTTCATGTTTGTCCAGATCGATCGATGTTACTCTGACTCCGTATTCTGGCTGTAGTTTGTAATGATTTACCAACGCTTGGGGAAGTGCGCCGATTCCTCCCTCTTTTGGGTAAATGAAAGTCGCATTGTAGCCGAGTGATTCTTTCGAAACTCCAAAAGACCCGTTTAAAATATCTTCAATCGAAGGCTTTGGGACAAAGCGTTCCGCATAGCGCGGTGAAATTTCGGTTAGAGGGACACCCAACAGCTTTTCATTGTATGGCGTCATGAAATGTTTCGATATCCCCTCGCCAAATAAACGCTGAATGGATTCTCCAAAGCTTGTGGAAGGAGTGTTATCAGCCACGAGTCCAAAGTCCTCTGGATGACGGGCTTTCCATAATCCCGTCAGGCATTCCAGAATTACATCATGAGGAAGGCCATCGAGATTTGCCTGAAATGGAAAGAGCGTGTGTGTATTCTTGGAAAAGATACGAGCTTTGCGTGTATATTCCACGATATTTGTGCCCAAGGCATCATATACCATCTGTTTAATGTCAGGATTTCTCAAATGCAGCCAGTGACCTGTACCGTCACAATAGAAACCTCCGTGTTTGATACGTGTTCTAACGATGCCTCCAGGTTCGTTTTCTGCCTCAATCAATTTGTGATCGCTTTCTAGATGGAGTGAACAACTTATTCCGGTCAACCCAGCGCCAATGATTAGAGTTTTTGTGTGCTCATGCTTCATATTTTTTTCTGAAAATATTATTTAATACTTTTTTGTGAAATCGTCCTGATCACTTGCATCCAAGCATCTCCCCAATTATTCATGTTAAAAATATCATTTACTATGACTCTTTGACTTTCTGCGATATGTCTAGAATTCTTGAATGCTTCAATTAATGCAGCTGCCATTGATTCTGCGTTTGGTTCGCATTGAAGAGTCGGTAAATCGGTTAAGCCTGCAACATTGGTACTGACAGTGGCGATACCACAACTCATACTTTCCAATGCGCTTAACGAAGTCCCTTCTTTCTCTAGTGTTGGAATTAAAGTTACTGTAGCCGAATTAAACCATTCAGGCATTTGCATATTTGGTACAGGATCGCGAAAATATATACGATTTTGTAATCCTAAATCGGTTATCATCTTGTCGAGCTGCTGAATATAACTTGCGGCACCCCTATGGCGTTTACCTAAAAGACACATTTCTAGGTCTGGATGATCTGAAGCAATTTTGGAAAAAGCCTCAATGGCAAGGTGGATTCCTCGTGCGTGAACCATCTGGCGTGGTACAAGAATCATTTTCTTTCCTTCAAACTCCTTCAATCCATCTCCAGTTTTGAAGTGCGAAGTGTCGACACAGTTTGGAATAAACCAGGTACCTGGAATTATTTGAGTAAAGAATCCTTCAGCTGCTGGCACATCGATGCCTAGCTGCCTTAGATAATGGGTATCATTTACCACATGCAGAAAGCGACCGAGGCATGTTTTTGCGTTCTGCTCGCAGGCAATATCATTTTGAGTCTGATTATTTACTTTCCATTCTACTCCATGAGACAAGATAATTGTTTTATCTCTAACTTTTTCTAGTGGAGTAGCATGGAATGCGTAATGTGAAATAATTACATCAGATTTGAATAGCTCACGCGGACGCAGAAGCGAAATCATGTAATTGAGCCACTTTCGGTCTAAACTTGGAAAGAATCGCGAGAAAAACTTTAGACGTGGTACGCAGTAATTATCACTGGCTTTCTCTCCTCGAAAAACCTGAAAGACTTTACTTTCAAATCCATTGCGTTTGCAGACTTCGATAAGATTGGTTATGTAGACTTCTTGGCCGCCAATAATAGGCCTATAGTGAGCTGAGAGATGGGCTATTTTCATGTTAGCTATTAAGTTTAGCGAGACATAACTCCAAAATTTTGGATGAAGAGGTGCCATCTCCGTATGGGTTTAGGAGCTGATGCCGTATCTCTCCTTCTAGAGCTGATGAAACCGTGCTTACAATACTTTCTTCGTCGGTGCCAACAAGGGTTGCAACCCCAGACTCTACGCCTTCTTGTCGTTCCGTAACGTTTCGAACGACAAATACAGGGATGCCTAGTGTAGGAGCTTCTTCCTGAACTCCACCAGAATCAGTCAGAATCAGCCTAGATTTGGACATTGCCCAAATGAAGTTTGGATAATCCAGAGGTTCGGTGAGCAGAAGGTTAGGAATATCCTTTAGGTGTAAGTATACGGGCTTTCGTATGTTGGGATTGGGATGAACCGGAAATACAAATGATACGGACGGATGATCTAATGCAAGACGCTTGATCGCATTCAGGATTCCAAGGAGAGCGGGACCAAAGCTTTCCCTACGATGTATTGTGATAAGGACAGCACCCGAGGGATTGATCATCCGATACAAATCAGGATTCGTGGGCTTCCAATCGCTACCTAATATCTTCAGCCCGTCTAAAAGTGCATCAATGACCGTATTTCCAACTAAGCTAATTCCTTCGGTTTTTCCTTCAGCAAGCAAGTTCTCAAGGGCATTTTGAGTAGGGCAAAAATGAAGATCTGCGAGATTACCTACCAATTGACGATTGATCTCTTCTGGAAATGGTTCATGTCGATTCCAAGTACGAAGGCCAGCTTCTATGTGCCCTACCGGCACTTGTTTTAGAAAACCTACATAGGCTCCAACAAATGCGCTAGTGGTGTCACCTTGAACCAAAAGAATATCAGGTTTGATCTCATCAATAATGGTTTCCAGTCCTTGGATGGCTCTCGCTGTAAGACCACAGAGCGATTGTCCCTCAGTCATTAAGTTTAAATCATAGTCCGGAATAATTCCGAAAAATTGCAGCACTTGGTCCAGCATATCACGATGCTGTCCTGTTACCGCAACAATAGGTTCAATTTTACCAGAGCGCTGGAACTCTTTGATCACAGGAGCCATTTTTATAGCCTCTGGGCGGGTTCCGAATACGAAGAGTGCTTTCATAATAAATGGTGAGAGATTGATTTGTTAAACCTAATATGTTAACAAGATTTTCGATAACATAGCAAGTTACAATAGACTTCCTTTCCTAGCCCATTCATTAAATCCTCAAAACTTGTAACTGGTGAAGTTGCACCATGCGAATCGATCATATCTATGACCAGACCAAGACTTTTGATTAACTCAAAATAGTCCTGCGGGGTATATCCCCCGTTTGCAAGATTCAGAGGACAAAACTCAATAATCACGAAACATGTGGGAAATTGTTCCATCGTGCGTTTCATGCCCATCAAAACCTTAGGCTCTGCTCCTTCAACATCAATTTTGATGCAGTCCGGTCGTAAATGTGGTCTTTGATCCAAGAAACTATCCAAAGTCATGCATTCAACTTCAATCGCGTTACTAGATGCTTCAAAATGGACGAGTGAATTTGCTGTTCCACTTCCGGGATGGATATTGAGATTCGCCTTTCCATTTTCGTCTGAGATAGCGATTGGCGAGACTTCTACATTTCCGCATTTCCGAACATTATAATCCAGAAACTCTCTAGTAATTGGGTCTGGTTCAAATGTCCACACATGGCCAGTTTTACCAACTTGTTTCGCGCAGATTCTACAAATCAGGCCGACATTTCCTCCAATATCTAAAACGGTCATTCCTTCCTTAAGTTTCTTTTTTAAAAATTTGGAAACGTCAGGTTCAATTCCAAATAACAAAACTTGAATACGATCTCTCTCACAGAAATAAGCTGGAAATTTGTAACCCCTGAGTAAATTTAGAGCATCTGCAATTTTTGCGCTGTATTTTTTAATAGTCCGTTTCATCGGTAATAGCGGGTGGATTTTGGTAAAATGAAGAGCACCAGTGCGCTATGGGTTTATTGTTTCTGGTCATTCATTATAGCAGTTCTCACTACATCTTCGATCATTTCAATCCATCTCTTTTTAAATGCGGATTCGGTAAAATCTCTTTCCGCACGTTGTGTAGCTTCGAGTGATAGTTTACTCAATCGCTCTGGGGTTTCTGTTGAGCATTTGCGGATCATGTATTTAATGCCTTCAATTGACAGGTCGTTCATAATGATCACGCCGTCGTCGCCATTGATTCCTGCCTCACGGGCTAGAATCGGAATGATGCCAAGTTTCATCGCATTTGTGATGGAACCAGGGGAACCCTCAGCACAGCTTGCGGAGATTGTGAACATACACTTACTGGCTATTTCTTTAAATCTACGACTTGTTACATCAACCCAGCCATGAGAGTGTATATTTCTACTATTAAATAGAATTTTTTCATAAGCGCGGCAGAATCCACGATCTTTAAGATAATGACCACATATATGTAAGTGAAGATCGGGTGTCTCAAAAAAAGACTCTAGCAAAAGATCAAGACCTTTAGCAAGTTGTTGCCTGCTTCCAAGAAATAGAAAGTGTTTAGAATCGGTCCTTAAATTATTTCTTAAATAGTTGATTTCTCGTAGCGCAGTATTATGGAATGCGAAAACTGGGCAAGTGAATCTAGTTCGCCACGTATCGGCGACTGCATCATTCCCAAAACAAAAAATAGCATCTGCGCCATCTGTAAATGCCATTTCTTCAATATCCCAGATAAGTTCAATATCGTGCTGACCTTTTCGTGATGTGAAGTCATTTAAACGTTTTGTTTGCCTTTCATTATGAATCTTGTGTTCCGTGCCCGAAGCTAAGTATATCTTGGTAGATTTTTCAAATGAAGGATGGTTAGGGTTTATGGTGCTATTGTGTGAAATGACGATTCCATATGATTTATGAGGTATATCATTTTGCCTAGTATGATCAACAACGTCAACCCGGTAGCCAACATGATCCAAAGCGGATGCTATTAATCTGGACTGGATCATGCTTTGATGGAAGAAAAAAGCTGGATGCTCTGGATTCAGGTGAAAAGGCATTGCTCGGTATATGAGTAACGCATCAGGAATTATTTCATCACCTCTGCTAAAGACGTCGTAGATAGGCGCAACCAAACTGTTAGGAATGAGTCTGGTACGCAGTGCCAAAAAAATTTTTTGAGCTATGACCTTAATCATGACGCTTTATTTCCTAATTCCTATGAAATAGTTGCATTGGTATCTGTAGCCATCCTCATATTGCAATACCTCAGCATTCCACTGTGTATTGAAATGAATTTCTAAGAATTTACGTATTACCGAATAATCTACTTTTAGGGGGTGGCCCGCATCGAAGTGTGTTTTTGATGCAGCAGCTTCTTTTTTTGCATCATAGATTTTGTCCGCAAAAACGAAATAGCTTCCCTCGTGAGTCATTTCTAGGATTCGATAAAAGATCTTTTCTACATCTTGGCAGTGCTCGATAACATTTATCATCACACAAAGGTCGTATGTTTGTTTAGGGTGAAAATCTTCGATTCCTGTTGTATGGAGTGTAATTAGTCGTCCTGAAAATTTTCCAATATTCCATTCATCGATTTTATGTTTATAAAATCGAATTGGGTGTTTAAATCCGCCGCGTTTGCTCCAAGGCAAAAATGTAGTCTTGAAAATGCCGCCCAGTCGCATGTTTTTATAACGGCAGAATGGATGATCTAGGTAATCCTTAGCCAGAGGATCAAGTAAATGAATATCATTAATCTCGCAATGAGAGAGAATTTTTCTCAGATTAGTAAATGGTCCACAGCCTAATTCTATAGCACTTTTAAACTTTTTGCCGTTAAGCGCGAGATAGCCTCCATAACAAGCCTCATGCTCCTCATTTCGGTCGGACATGGCAGCGACACCTTCCATCCAAGTTTTTCGCTCGTAGCGTTGAGCTTCTCGCCAGCGATCTTCACCCACTCTGGTGATGCCTGTTGTGGGATCTACCGATTCGATCTCCCGAGCTTGTATCAGCTGGATGGCTTTATCACCTATGAAGATATTTCGATCTTCATCGATGAATACAGCTTTTTCAGTATTGTTTGGATATTCGTTCATGATCAATCGTTCAGGTCTATTTTATTGGATAGGAGGAATGTTGAGATCAGTCTTTGGCTTAACCTTTTCGGTTATCTGCTTCAGAATCGTAAAGATTTGAAATGTCATTTCACTGGTGAATATAAGTGGCATAACAGCAACAATGATCAAAGTTGCAACGCTGACTGTGATCAAAAATGCCAAGAATGGATTTAGCTTAAGATCCTGAATCCAACTGCTGACAATGATACAAACAGGAATCATTATAATAAGACCCATTCCTTGGCGTAGAAGTCCGGGAAGCAGTTTTCTAATTTTGATCTGTGTGTGATGTGTGATCTTTATAAGAAGAAATATACCGATTGCGAGTGTTGCGACAGGCTTTGCAATCAAGAGTGCGTCCGGACCTAAGAAGGTACGCGTTGCCAAGGCAAGTAGAACGTAAATCAAGCATTCGGATAACAAAGCCCAGCGGAGGAGATGCATCTGTCGCGCGATTACTGCAAATCCATACATGCATTGATTTATGGATAAAATGGCGATCCACAATGCTCCTGAAGCATTTGATTGCCAATTCCATGTGATTTTATCTAGCAGCCACCAAGACAAGAATGCAGGATTCACACAAACAACAAATATCGCAGCACATACACCAATGCCGCCAGAGATTCCAGCGATTTTGGTCATCTGATCTGCTGCTTTTTGTTGATTTCCTTTGGCGTATTCGATGGATAATGGCTGCACTGACATGTCTCCGAAGCGAGTAGTTACAGATACCAAAAGTAAGATAAGTTTCATACCTGCGGACAAGTCAGCAGTTGCACTTAGTGCAAACCATGCTGAAGCGAGGATAATCGGGAGCGAAGCAAGAGTTTGTCCTCCGATTTGCCATAGCATACTGTCACGTGCGAATGAAGTTACTTCTTTGAAAATGTTTTTATCAAATACTCCACGAACATCTTGAGCTGGATAATATGGTATTGAAACTCTCCACAGTATCACTGCAAAAAAGATGAGCTGCAAGGAGTGCGCAATAAAACTGCTGTAAATTCCCAGGCCACTATAGAGCGCTAGCCAAAAGATTCCTGCGTTCAATATGGTCAAGATGGAGGATGTCCAATAGATGATGTAGTTTTTTCCGTTTGCTGCTATGGGCGCACTAATCGGCTTGAGAGCAAAGGCGGCCCAGATTGCTAGGCCATTTCCAAACATCAGAAACGTGAACTCTTTCTTGTGACTAGATGGCACTGAAAGCCATTCGTCGCCTGTCACGGCGATGACAGAAGCGGTCAATAGACCAACTAATCCAAGGACATGGAATATGTTAGATGCGGTATATAGTGCATTTGCGTAACGTTTCCGGTTCCCTGCATTGTAGTCCACAAGAATTCGAGAAAATGCGACATATAAGCCAAGATCCAAGATGGATATGTAAGTTGCTACTTGTGAGAGTAGGCTGAGCAAGCCGAATTCTTCTTTGTCTAAGTAGGATAAAGAAAGACGAATAACTAGTAGTGAGTGCAATGAAACTACTACCAGATTAACCAAACTTGCGGCCAGACCATGGAGATAGAGTTTTTTAGTGGATAGCTCGGACACGTGTTAATGCTTGCGGCTTAGGTACCGATTTATGATTGGACGTTTTGCAACAATTCCATCCTTTTTGAAACTTGAGGTGATTGGGATCTTTTAGGCGTTGCGTAGGCAGGTAGCGGAAGATTATTTTGTAATACACGTAACATCGCCGCGTTTATAAGTAGTGTGACTGAGTCTAGACTGAATCCCCCGAATACAAATACAAAGAAAAACGGAAACCAGATCATTGGAATGCAAATGAACAAGGATAGTGGGAACCAAGAAGTGCCCCTACAGCGCATGATTTGGCGATGAGCATGCACCATAATGCGCAGCTGCATTAGAAACATCACTAATAGTCCGATGTAGCCAACCGTACGAATCGCACTTACAGAACCGCTGTGATAGTCGCCACTCGCCATCATGAATTCTTGGCCGAGATTGAGTTTTCCGGTGCCTAATCTCCCACCGATTTCCTTGCTCTTCATCGACTGTATAAAAATCAGTTCATGTTGGGTCATGCCGAGACCATCGCCCAACCATTTGTTTCTAATCCAGAAATCTGTAAGAAGTGCCTCTTTCCACATATCTAGGCGCCACTCTGTCGAAGCTTCGGCATCCTGAACATGGATTTCGTCCCATGTGCCAGGTAGGAAGCTCAAGGCTCTTTGGATATTATTGGGTAGTGGTGCGCTAAGATTGATTAAGGCGAGAAAAGCAATACCCAACACTAGAGTGGAGACTGAAATGAAAATCTGATTGAATCCACCCCGGTAGGCGATTGCCACTAAGTAAGTAAGGCCCACGGTACCGATCTCATTTCGATAACCACTCAGTGCTGCGAAGGCCAATGAGATCAGGATGAGCGGTGACCAGAGAGGATGAAAGCAAGCACGAATGGGAGATTTGCAAGCACTTATCCAAAGTGCGAGATTATTTGAAAACTCGCCGAGGAAATCGATGCGCGATGCTAAATCGTAGCCGTATTGAGCTTCTTTGTAATTAGAGCTATCTGCTGCGCTATAATCAATCGAGCCAAACCACATTCCTACTCGTGGTATATAATATCCTATGGCGTTCATAGTGAAGTTGATAATCCCGCCTATAATTGATAGACGTAGCAACCAGCGAAGATCCTGAGCAGATACCCGAAGAATGCACAGGACCAAGCAACTGGCTAATGTAATGGCGAAAATGAAATATGGTCTGCCTCCAACACTACTTCCACCAAAAATATTCAATCCAACAGGGTTCCGAACATAGGCCTGCACTACGCATACAGTGAATAACAAAATCCAAAATTCGATTTCAGTAAATTGTATTTTAAAGTTCAGACGGCGAATGAAAAACTGTAATAAGCAAAAGCCAATGAACAAGCATTGAGCAAGTAGCAGTGTATCCGGGGTTCCAGGAATCATCAGTGTCAAGTTAATCGCACTTGCGAAGGGGAGGATAAGCCAGATCTTCCTGCCGAGCATCGTACAGACTATGAGGGTGCCACCCGCTGTGACATATATGAGCGTCTCTATTTGGACGGTTACAATGCTTACGCCAAGCCATAGGCCAAAGAGCAGGATGCCGATAAAAATGAAAATACCAAGGATGGAGCGGGAGTCGGTCATTATTGAATAGTGAATAGTGAATGCTGAAGAGTGATCCTACGTCGCTCTACGAGCTATGAAGGACGAGAGGAAGATTTTTATCTACCAAAGGCACGGATCTTCGGTCGACCCCGACAAGTCGGGGTCGACCCTACCGTTTTTTTAAAAATTACGGACAGGAATGTCCGTGCTCCTTAGTGTGAGCGCTAGCGCTTCTTTCAGGGACTGGGAGGGTTTCCAGCCGGAATTTGTTAGGCGGTCGATGTTGGCGCGTGAGTGTTTGACGTCGCCGGGACGGTCTGGGGAGTGGGTGATTTGGGATTTGGATCCGGTGAGGTGGATGATTTCCTGAGCGAGTTGATTGATGGTGATGCTATTGCCATAGCCGACGTTGTAAGTGCCCTGCATGTTCTCGTTGGAAGCGGCGTGAGCGAGGGCGGAGGTGACGTCTTTGACTGAGATGAAGTCGCGGGTTTGGTCGCCATCGCCGAAGATGGTAATAGGTTCACCGGAGAGAGCTTTTTGAGCGAAGATGGGCACTGCCGCGGCGTAGGCGCTGTTAGGATCTTGGCGCGGGCCGAAGACGTTGAAGAAGCGGAGGGAGGCGGTGCTGATGCGGCCTTCGCGGCGGAACATTTCGAGGTAGTATTCGCCATCGAGTTTGGTGATGGCGTAGGGGCTTCTGGGTTCCGGGATCATGTACTCGGTTTTCGGGACGTTGGGGTTATCGCCGTAAACGGCAGCAGAACTGGCGTGGATGAATTTCCGCACGCGATGTTGAGCAGCAGATTCTAACACATTTAACAGTCCGGTGACGTTGATATGGTTGCACTCGATGGGTTTGGCCATGGATTCCGGGACGGAGATCATGGCGGCGAGGTGAAAGACGTAGTCGGTTCCGGGCATGATGGAATCGACCAAGGCACGATGAGTGATGCAGCCGTGCACGAAGGTGTGATCGAGACCTGATAGGTTCTCGATGTATCCGGAGCGGAGGTTATCTAGCACGATGATTTCTGAGGCAATGCCTTGGAAGTGCTCGACAAGATGCGAGCCGATGAAGCCGGCGCCGCCGGTGATGAGTATTTTTTTAAATTTCAAATTTCAAAGTTCAAATTTCAAGGGAGAGGGAGAGGGAGAGGGAGAGGGAGCGCGGAGCGCGGAGCGGAGAGGGTCGCGTAAAGGGTCGCGTAAAGGGTCGCGTAAAGGGTCGCGTAAAGGGTCGCGTAAAGGGTCGCGTAAAGGGCTGTGCCCCACGCGACTAACCCACGTGATTACCCACGTGATTACCCACGTGATTTTTTGATTTGGTAGTGTCGCCTCCTTCGGCAGGCTCAGGACACATGACGCCGAGTCGACCGAAGATTAAGTGAAGCGCGAGTGGACTCGCG
>JBILAN010000042.1:0-19858 GCA_044354135.1 Luteolibacter sp. | reverse complement strand
ATCCACGTCTTAGAAACCAGTGAACTCAGAGCACCAATCCAGCGCTTTGCGCCCACTCCGTGCATTCCGTGCAATCCGTGGTTTAAAATTCTCCCTTTCGTGTTATTCGTGAAATTCGTGGTTAAAAAAATTCTCAGTCCTCGAAAAGCCTTTGACCCAATTTCCAAGTTTGCAAATCACTTGAAAGGCTCGAAGTTTCAACGAACGTATTCCCAGATCGTGATTTTCCCTCGTTTTCTCCCGCTCCTCTTCCTTGGCACCCCTGCCATGGCCGATGAAGCATTTAAAAAAGATATCCAGCCGTTATTGGTCAAATATTGCTATGACTGCCACGGCGACGGCTCTAAGGAGGGTGATTTCCGGATGGACACCTACAAGGATCTCACCGCGCATCTCGATGATCGCAAACACTGGATGCCGGTTTGGAGAAACCTTCGCTCGCAAATCATGCCACCCTCGGATGAAGCGCAACCCAGCGTTCAGGAAAAACAAAAACTCCTATCATGGATCGAATCCACCGTCTTTAAACTCGATCCCAAAAAGCCTGATCCGGGGCGCGTCACCATACGCCGCCTGAACCGCAACGAATATCGCAATGCGGTCTTCGATCTGCTAGGAGTAGAATACGACACCGCAGAAGCATTTCCTCCAGATGACACCGGCTACGGTTTCGACAACATCGGCGATGTTCTTTCCATCTCTCCCTTGCTGATGGAAAAATATCTAACATCCGCCGAGGAAATTGTGAACCTCGCCCTACCCGAGGATGCTTCAGCACAGGTGCCTCGCGTTGAATTTCCCGCAACCGATTTTAAAAACGAAACCATTTCTCCCACATGGATTCCTTTTGCTGGCGGAGGTGAGTTCACCTTGAACGTTCCAGTAAAATGGGATGGAAACTATCAACTCATTCTCGAATACACCATCCAAGGTGCCACCGAAGCCACCACCGCTGCCGCAACCCTGGAAATATCCACCTTCGAAAAAAAACTAACAGAAACCAAACTGGGTTGGGACCAGCGCCGCAGCATTGATCTCACCGCAACCGCAAAACTCCAAACGGGTGATCAGCAGATCACCGTTAAAGTAAACCCCGGCCTCCAACCTGCGGATAATGAAGAACTTTTGTATTTGTCGATTCATCGTCTCACCCTGCAAGGCCCGCTGAATGGAACCCAGCGTGAATACTCCAAAGGCCACCGCATGATCTTTGTCGACGGCCCAGCACCAGAGGATCCAACCGCTGCGAAAACCTACGCACGGAAAATCATGCGATCCTTTGTCTCCCGCGCCTTCCGCCGCACCATCATCGAAAGCGATATCAATCGCCTTGTCGACATCGTTGAAGAAACCGACAAATTACCCGGGAAAACATTCCAAGACGGCATCAAGCAAGCGATCACCGCCTGCCTTGCTTCACCACGTTTCTTGTTCCGAGTCGAAATCCAACCTGAGCCTAACAACCCAGCCAAAATTGTCCCGCTTGACGAATACGCGCTTGCCTCACGCCTTTCGTTTTTCATTTGGGCATCCGTCCCTGACGATGAATTACTGTCCCTGGCTTTTAATAATAAGCTCCGTATCAACCTCCGCCAACAGGTCGATCGGATGCTCGCCGACCCGCGCTCACGTCGCCTAACAGAAAATTTTGTCGGACAATGGTTACAGGCACGTGATGTCACAGAGGCAGCCATTTCCTCCCCAGTCATTCTCGGAGTAGCGGATAAACGAAAAGCTTCGGAAATCTTTGATCCTCGCTTGCGCAAAGATATGCGTGAAGAAACGTTTGCCTTATTCGAACATGTCCTACGCAAAGGCAGACCCGCCGAAGAGCTCATCTCAGCGAACTACTCCTTCCTCAATGAGCGCCTTGCTGCGTTTTATGGCGTAAAAGGTATCAAAGGAGAACATTTTCGTCCTGTCGATCTCAGCGAACATCCCGAGCGTGGCGGCATACTGACGCAAGGCACGTTCCTTATCGTCTCCTCAAACCCCACACGCACCTCACCTGTGAAACGCGGGCTATTTGTTCTCGATAACGTTCTTGGTACCCCTCCTCCACCCGCGCCGCCAAATATTCCGGAACTATCAGAAGCCGCGAAACAAGGAACCAACCCCACCATGCGCGAGATGATGGAAATCCATCGCAAAAATCCGGATTGCCGCAGTTGCCATGCACGCATGGATCCCATCGGCCTCGGACTGGAACACTACGATGCGCTCGGCCGCTTCCGCATGACCGAATTTGGCAAACCCATCGACACCGCAGGCGAGTTGGTCACCGGAGAAAAATTTTCGAATATCGAAGGACTCAAAGCCATTCTCTCCAATAAACGCCGGCCCGATTTCTACCGCACGATATCGGAAAAACTCCTCACCTACGCGATCGGTCGCGGCGTTGAATATTATGATTCCACCACCATCGAGCAACTCGTTGCCCACATGAACAAAAACAACGGAAACCTCACCGAACTCATCCACGCCATCACGTTATCAGCTCCTTTCCAGCAGCGGCGCGGGGATGAATGAGCACACCATAATCAAATTAGATAAAACCAACCGCGAATGAACGCCAATAAAATCATTTCTGGCACCCATATATTTTCCAACGTATGAGCAAGATTGTTAAAATTCGCGTCCATTCGCGGTTAAAATGATCATCAAGCATTTTCCCAGATAGACATCTCAAGGAATTATCGTATTTTAAAAAAGTCATGGAAAAACCGCAAATATCCCGTCGCACTTTCCTAAGAGGATTCGGAGCCGCACTTGCGCTTCCTGCGTTCGAATCTTTCCACCCAATCATGGCGGCGACAACCAAAGCCCGAGCGATCGCTACTACCGCCAGCGGCGCGCCTTTGCGCATGGCTTATCTCTACATTCCCAATGGCGTGAATCTCCAACATTGGCGCCCCGATGGCACCTCGGATAAATACAAAATGGGGACCTCATTTGAAGCGATGGAAAAACACCGTGCCGATTTCCAGATCTTCACTGGCTTCGAGCAGAAAAATGCCAAGAACGGCGGTGACGGCCCAGGCGATCACGCGCGCGGCACCGCCGCTTTCCTCACCAGCGCCCGCCCTCGTAAAACCGCTGGATCAGATATCCAACTGGGAATCTCCGTGGATCAGGTCGCTGCAAACGCACTCGCTGCAGAAACCCGACTGCCCTCACTCGAACTCTCCACCGATGGCGTCCGCAAATCCGGGAATTGCGATTCCGGTTACTCCTGCGCTTATCAGTTCAATCTCTCATGGCGTTCTGAAAATCAACCCATGACCCCAGAGTCGAGCCCGCGCGCCGTGTTTGAGCGTCTCTTCGGTTCTGGTAATTCCGAAGAACGAGCCAAATCTCTCGGCCAACGCCTCGCTTCAAAAAAATCCGTCCTCGATTTCATCGGCAGCGACGCGAAAGCCATGCATCGCCACCTCGGCCGCAACGATAGGCAGAAACTCGACGAATATCTAACAGGCGTTCGCGAAATTGAAAAACAAATCGAGAAAGCGGAGTCTTTGGGGCTCCCAGCAGATCCCGGCGTACCGGCCCCAGAAGGCAAACCCGAAACCTACGGTGAACACGTCCGCCTCATGCTCGATATGATGGTGCTCGCTTTCAAAACCGATACCACCCGCATTTCAACTTTCCTCATGGCTCACGATGGATCTAACAGATCTTTTGCAGAGATCGGTGTCAATGACGGCCACCACAACATTTCCCATCACAAAGGCAATCCGGACAACCTCGCTAAAATCGCCAAGATCGATGCCTTCTACCTGCAGCAGCTTTCCTACTTCCTCGATAAACTCAAATCCACCGAGGACGTCGACGGCAAATCCCTGCTCCACAATTCCATGATCGTCTACGGCGGCTGTATCTCCGATGGCGACCGCCACAACCATAACGACCTCCCCATCCTCCTCGCTGGAAACGGCGGCGGAGCTTTCAAACCCGGTCGCCACGTCGACCTCGGCGAAGATGTCCCGCTTTCGAATCTCTACCTTCGGATGTTGGATGAGTTCGGGGTGAAAGAACCCCGCTTCGGTGACTCCACGGGATCTCTACGCAAAATCTGACCCAAGAAGCGGCGGCATCCTACCGCCGAGATTTCCGAGGCACTCTGCCGGCGTCGGTTTTCTTGTTTCCTTCATCCCCCGAGATGTTCATCGCAGTCTGAGGGAGTGCCAATGGTGTAAAGGGTGAGACACCCTTCTCCTCAAGGCGTGAGACACGCCTGCTCCGTATGGGTTTGACGATTCGCTTCCCATGTTCACTATGCTTCCCATGCCCGCTGAGACCAGCACCCACTTTTTTGACCATGAGCAGACCTTCGCGCTTCGCGATGGTTCGTCTCTGCCTGCGATCCGTATAGCTTACGAAACTTGGGGAACGCTGAATGCAGATCGCTCGAATGCGATTTTGGTTTTCCATGCGCTCTCCGGCTCGCACCATGCGTCTGGGATCAATACAGGTATCCCTGAAGTCGGCGAACTTTGGCAATCAGAATTGCATCAAGGTTGGTGGGAAGAAATGATAGGCCCCGGAAAAGCGATTGATACGAATCGGTTTTTTGTGATCTGCCCGAACTATCTCGGCGGTTGCTACGGCTCCACGGGTCCGGCTTCGATCAATCCTGCGACTCAGAAACCTTGGGGTTCAAAATTCCCATCCATTTCCGCGGCCGATCAAGTGCACGCCATTTCCCTGTTGATCGATGTATTCAAGATTGAAACCCTCCACGCTGTTATCGGCCCATCAGTCGGCGGCTTGATCGCACTCACTTTTGCAACGCGTCTTCCGGATCGTTGCCGCAATGTGATCAGCATTGCGGCCGGATTTAAAACCACGGTTTTGAACCGACTCATTTTGTTTGAGCAAATCCTCGCGATTGAAAACGACCCGAATTTCAACGGCGGAGATTTTTACGACCAAAGCCCGCCATTGTATGGCCTCGCTCTGGCGCGGATGATTTCTCACAAAACATTTGTCCATCTGGACTCCATCGAAAAACGCGCCCGTCAAGATGTCATTCAAGCTGACGATATCCTTGCTTGGTATCGGGTGCGCGACCAATTCCAGAGCTACATGCTGCATCAGGGGAAAAAGTTCGTGAAGCGCTTCGATGCAAACACCTATCTGCGCATCATCGATCTATGGTCTCGCTACGATGCCCTTTTCGAAGGCGATGCCGAGAGCCCGCACGAGCTGTTCGAAAACTGCGCACGCAACGGCCAGAAATGGTTGGTTTTCTCTATTGATTCCGATTTCTGCTTCTATCCAGAAGAACAAGCCGAACTTGTGCAGCATTTGGAAGCGTCTCGAGTCGACTCCATGCATATTACCGTGCACTCGGACAAAGGACATGATTCATTCCTGTTAGAACCCGATCTCTACACTCCCCACATATCTTGGGTACTTCGTCCATGATACGCGCCTACATTTTTCTCATCGGAGCTGCGATTATCGGCATCGGCTTTCTCGGTCTATCCCGCATCGAAAAAGATGACGCGATGGCATTGATGGTCGGTTCACTCACCCTCGGTGGTGGATTGATCATCTGCGGTTTATTCTCCATCAAAATGTTCTGGCATGGCGTGATCGGTGCCGGCGTCTTGGCACTCATCAGCCTCGGTACAGGACTCTTAAACCTGCCCGACGCCGCACAATTTATCGTTGGCGAAAGACCACGTGGAAACGAACCCCTGTTCAAACTCGCTGTCACCATCCTCTCAGCACTTCTCCTGACCCGCATCCTCGCCGCATGCGGCAAGGAACGCAGACGCAGGATGCTTGAGGAGTAGCACACATGGAGCGCCGACGCCCCCGTCGGCCTCTTTCCCCTCACGAGCTTGTGGCTAATACCCCATTGCCGACGAGGGCGTCGGCGCTCCTAAGATATTAATGTGGCGTAACCGGCTTCTCCACCGTAGGAATCACGGGCCCTGGCGTCACTAGCGGAACCACTGGCTCCGGCTTAGCAAGCAGATCCTTCCAATCATACAAGGTGTAGTTCTCTCCCAGTCCGCCAATTTCTGTTAGGAGTGCATTGCACTTTTCTTTCCAAGCTTTCAAATCTGGTGGGCCTTTTTTCTCATCCGCACTTCCGGGGAAGATAACATAAGTGATCTTTAAATCGGAGACAGGGCGGCTATAAGGAGATGCGTTGGGATTGATTTCCCTAGCCATACGCAAGGATGCCTCGCCCGCTTTAAACGTTGGGCCACCATCGCCCACGATGCATGGATAGAGCGTTTCACCGTGGATGACGACCGCGTAGTCGCCGACCTTGGGGGCGTATGGATCGGTTCGGTCTGTTAGCAAGTTCACCGAAATCACGATGAACGGATCGTATTCGGCGATGAGGTAGCTGCGGGATTTGAGATCATTCACATAGCGCCTTAAGGTTGCGATGCGCTCATTGAGCCATGTTTTGCGAGCTGCCGTGGTAGTGGGGGTAGCGAGTTCTGTTTTCGCTTTTTCAATCCTGCGTTCGAGCCCCGCAATCATCGGGTTCGGCGTGGTGGTTTTCTTCGGCCAACCGTAACTGGTGAACGGTTGGTAATTCGTGGAGTTCACGATTTCATCAGGCATCTCCGGAAGGCGATCCCCATCGGATCCATCGGATACCACATCCATTTCCGCCTGCATCAGAAACACTTTCCTGCCGTTTGGAGCTTTCAGATTCAGGATGGTTTCGCAGTCGTAGATGTTGTGCTTGGTGAGCAGTTCGTTGAGCGCGTTCGCATCTCGGCGGACTCGCTCGCTCTTGTTCGTGTAGAGCTTGTTATACCATTTAGAAACCTCGGCTTTTTCTAACAATTCAGGCAAAGATGGAAAAATTTTGGAAATCTTTGGGTTGGTTTTTTCTAAATCAGTAATAGTCGCGGCCGCCGCGGGAAGTTTTAATTTCAACTTATACTCTGCAACATAACTTTCATCATCCACCCGCTCTTCGGAAGCGATACCTCCCTGCTCGAAAATTACTTCGGTCTTAAAGGGAATTCCGCTGCGCAATTTTCTAACATCGGTCACTACCCCCAAGGGAAGCGGTTGCGGTGACGCTGGTTCAGGCTCAGGTTCAGGTTCATTCTCCGGCTCCTGTTGTTTATTCTGCTCACGAAGCTCCGCCAACTCTCGCTCAAGTTTGATCTCCATCTCGGCACGAAGCCGCTGCTCAATCTGCATCTCGATGGTTTTTCGATCCACCACTTCCGCCGGTTGCCGACTCTGCATGAGGGCTCTTAGGTTGCGGTTCACCTTCGCTGGGATATCTGTGAAAAGAATCCCTATCGTGCCACAGGCAAGGACCAGAAAGCCGGCGCCGAACCAAGGAAATCCCTTCTGGCGTTTTTTAGTATCGGCATTTTCCTCACCCATGGCGAAAGCATAAGCCATCAATCTCACGCATTTCAACCGTAGTTCTCGGTAAATAATTCCCTGAAACCCTAGGAATTTCGAATAGAATGATTTGATTCCTTTCCTCAATCAGCCCTGAATCCCGCCGTGTCTCTATTCACCAAAGATTACGACTACCACCTGCCCGAGGAGCTGATCGCTTCGCGCCCGCTGCCGAACCGATCCGGGTCGCGCATGCTGGTGATCCATCGTGAAAGCGGACGCATCGAACATCGCATGTTTTCAGATTTCGAAACTTATCTGAAACCCGAAGACCTGCTCATCCTCAACAACACCCGAGTCATTCCTGCCCGCGTGTTTTCCGACGACGGGAAAATCGAACTGCTTTGCCTCGAGCAACTTTCCCAAACCTTGTGGCGTTGCCTGACCAAACCCGGAAAGCGCATGAGGTTAGGAAAGGCTTTAACCGTCGGAAACATCCAAGGCACCGTCACCGAGGTTTTTGAAAACGGCGACCGCTTGATCGAATGGGAGCAACCCATCGATATCCATCAACATGGCCACCTTGCGCTGCCGCATTACATGGGCCGCGATGATGAGGAGATGGATCAGGAACGCTATCAAACCGTCTTCGCCAAAGAAGAAGGCGCCATCGCCGCGCCGACTGCAGGCCTGCACTTCACTCCGGATATTTTGGAACGCATCCCGCATGATTTCATCACGCTTCATGTCGGCGTGGGCACGTTTCGCCCTGTGAGCGTCGCCAACATCAAAGAGCATGACATGCACTCGGAAAAATATCATGTCACCGAGGAAACCATCCGTAACATCAATCGCGCCGGACGCACCATCGCAGTCGGCACGACGGTAACTCGTGTGTTGGAATCCATCGCCGATGCCTCACCTGACATTCGCATTTCAAAATCCGGTCCGCTCTCGGGTGAAACCAATATTTTCATCCATCCTCCCTATCAGTTCGAAGCGGTCGACGCTCTTCTGACCAATTTCCACCTCCCGAAATCCACCTTGATCATGCTAGTCTCCGCAATCGCAGGACACGAACTCACCCTCGAAGCCTACCGCCAAGCCGTCGCTGAAAAATACCGTTTCTATTCTTATGGCGACTGCATGTTGATCCTCTGAATCCATACAGCATGAATGCTACCCGATTCAGTGAACCAGATTACGAACGTGTAATATCACAGTGATCCGCGAGGCTGCGTTTTATTCCGCAAGACGCTTCTTAAGCCAATCGTATATCGATCCGTTACGCTGTTCTTCGATCGTGATGTTCTTGACCGCTGACGCGCCCAGCCTGTCCTCCAACTGTTTCAGATAGAGACTGCGCGGTGCCACATGCGTATCGTGGGATTCATAATAACCCGGCTTCCGGCCTCCAAAGGATCCTTTGCTTACCATTCCGGTGCATCCGATCGCATAATTCTGTGCCGTCGGTGGTTGCTGGACGCAGATTGAAGAGGTTTCGCAGTTCCAGAACACCTGCTGGGCGCCCGCCCAACCATGACCCGAGCCCATGTTGCCCCGATCCTGGGCATTGAACGCTCCGCCTTTCAAATTGTCCCACAGGATTCCAACCGCCCAGCGATGATGGGGTCCCGTGTCAGAATGGGTGTTTTCCGCAAGGCAGTCGAGAAACACATTTGGACCACATACCTTTGCACCCGTTGCCTGAGCATGGCGCGCCTGATCACTGTAGCAGCGTTGAACGAGACCATACTGGCCGTTGATGCTGTAAGGATAACGCCGCCCCCCGGTGATCAGCGAAACAGGCTTGAGGCAGGCACAGTCCTGCACCGTGACAAACTTCGACATGGCACCCAAGTTCACCGCATGACTGAAGTGGACCGTAGTCACATTTCGCACCCAGCTGTCCGCTACATGATCTAGACTCACACCCGTCCATGCATGCGCCTCGTCCTTATTTTCCTGCCCCTTAACGTATTCCGAAACCAGCCTTAAATTCTCCACACCAACCTGACGCAGACGACCTTCTTCGGTAACTTTGTAAACAAAACCTCCGCCGTATTTGGCTTCCATCGCATTGACAACCGGAGCATCCAACTGAATCCAGTTCGCTTTGATGTCCGTGACAGTCCTCTCAAACTTGAGATCATAGCCACCCGCAGTCCACTGCACAGTCTCAGGACGCGCCACAATCCGATCCATCCCGAGGTCGCTGATCCAGTTTGCCGTACTGGGCCGGAAAACCATCACCGAATCACCCACGGAAAAACCCTTCGTGGAATCCAATTCAAAGGCCCTGACGCCCCACGGAACATAGTCGTCAGCAATCTTCTGACGACTGCCGATCACTTCCTTGATCCGCGCCTGACCGGCAACCACGATCAAGGTTCGCTGCAACTTGCCCGTTCCTAACAGAATCGTACCGCCCTGTCCCTGCCCTTCTCCCCGAAGAACCACCCCGGACGCAGCCAACTTGAGGGAGCCGGAAACCCGGTAGGTGCCACGCTTTAGCAGAAGCGCTCCGCGGAAGCCACGATTGTCCGGCTTGCGGACGGCCAGGGTGTCGATCGCCGATTGAATACGCACCGTATCATCCGCATCGCCCTGCAATGGCGACAGCGTTGCGGCAACCGGTAGATCGGGGATTCCAACACCTCCACCCATGTAGCCGCAGCGCGAAAAGTCTCCGATCCTGTTGCCCTGCCCGTCCGAATTATACGCCAACTTCCCATCCGACCCCATATAAACAAGAGGCTTTTGTTCAGCACCTGTCACAGCGTGTACTGGTACCAAGATGCATCCAAGCAAGGTGGGAAACATCAGCCCTAAGATGCCATATCTAACAGTTTTTATCTTGTGATTCCTATTCGCATCGCTATACTTTTTTTGCTGATCACCCTCAGCGTCGCCTGTTTGATAGGAATTTATCAATTTCATTTGAAATAATTAAGATCTCCCTAACAAAAAGGAAGAAATAAGATCCATCAACAGCTTAAAAGCTCTGCGTAAAATGCGCTTCTGTTTCATGATCTCGTGGCCTCTCATTTCATCTCCTTTACCGTGATATTATCAATCGCCCCATGGAAGCGGCCGCTCTTCCCGGCTCCGGCCGATCCGATGCGGAGCCGGAGATCGCCCGAGCCGTCGCCTTTGAATTCGAAGCTCGCCGGGGTGAACGTCATCTTACCGGTCCATGCGCCGGGTGCTTTGGTGGTGCTGGCCAGCACGCTGTTGTCAGCGCGCAGCACTTCGATGAGCAGAGCGTCGCCGGCCTGCGTCGCCTGGGACGCATCCGCATACACAGCAGCACTAAGCTCGAAGTTCACGCGGTAGGTTTGTCCGGCAACATTCGCGCCGATGGCTTTTGAGGTGATGACGTTGTCCTCAAAGATCAAGATGCCCCAGTCGGACGGCGTGACTTCGCCGCCCTTGAAGGAGCGGTCCACGGCATGCATAACGCTACCGCCCGCTCCGGTCCAGTCGGGGACCTTTCCATCGCAGGCGACGTTCAGTCCGGTTGTGATCTGGGTAGCGTTCTTGTTACCCTTATAGCCGCCGAAACTCTCAACGAAGATTTCGCCTCCAGCGCCGTGCACGTTAATCGTCAATTCCATCAGCGACTCTTTCCCATCCGGCTTTTTGATGGATAGAAGGAATGCGTTTCGCCCTGTGTTCGTATCGCCCGGCGTGCCCGCATAAGTGCCGTCGGGTTTGATTGTCAGCCATTCCGCGCCGGACTTTTTGGCAAATACCGCGCCTGCCGGCTGGAGTTTCCCGGAGCACCGCTCGCCGACTTTGATCGCGGGGAGCGTGACGATTTCACCCCGTTCCTGAGCCTGCATCACCAGCACCCAATCCTGCGGGGAGGGCACGTTTGGCGACTGCCAAATGCCGGACAGGGTGTGCACACCGAGGTCATAGCGTCGCCCAGAAACCGGATCGAAATAGAATGCGGAATAGGTTCCCGGTTCGATGTTGTTAACAGCAATACCATCCCATTTATAGACGCCACGGTTCGGCTGATAGATGATCCGGATTTTGCCCGGAATGCCGGCGGCGAAGAGGTCTTTTCCGACCCACTCGGGATGCTCCTCAAACTGCTGCCAAGGGAGTGTTTCAAGGAGCGCTTTTGCGTGTCCAAGTTGCGCCGAACCGGGAAATTTCATGCCTTCGTTCCACGTCGTCAGGTCATAAGGCTGGCCGCCCCAGCCACCCCAGTTGCCATGAGCTTCCGGTGTCGCCATGTGCCAAATTCCCGCTGCGCCATAGGTATGACCGGCTGCACCCGCCAGCATCAGGGCCCAGAACTGATAGCGCTGCAGGTAGGCGGGATTCTCCTGCATGTGAAGCTCGTAACAGGACTCTCCACTCACGAAGGGTTTGAGAGGATCATATTTCAACGACTTTCTGGTCTTACCGAGAATCTCATTCACCGTCCCCCAGGAGTTGTGCCCGGTGGCGTCCATGTCGAAGTCGAACATGGCGGAGCCTTCCAGAGCCCCGCGCAGGTGGGAACTGTGGTTGCACAGCAGGCGGTTGTAGGGGTCTGTCGCCTCAACATACTGCGCCAGTTCGTGCCAAGGCCCTTGCCCTTTGTCGGTTTCACCACCCAGAATCCAAATCACCGGATAGGCTCCGTAGCGTGCGATCAGGTTACGGAAATGGCGCTTGTAACCGGGAAGCCCGACGGCGTTCAAATTCACGGCACGCCCCCATCCGCCGACGATGGCGGGCACGATACCGGAATCGACCAGATGCTTGAACCGTCGGTCGGCATCATCAAAATACTTCGGGTTCATTTCACTGAAATCCTGTTTCAAATACGGCATTCCGCCTTCGTTTTCCCAGCTTGGTTTCAGTAATCCTGGTTCGTCCGGGTAGGTTCCGCACACGATCTGCACGACCGAGAATCCTTTCTTTTTGCGATCGGCTGTTAGTTCTTGGAAACCTTCCCAGGTCAACCGTTTGCACAAGCCCTTCCACCAAGTGTCGCCGAGCCAGAAGAACGGCGTACCATCGGCGTATTCGAAATGGCGCTGGTTTTTGGTCACGCGCAAGGAGCCGTGCTTCAGCAGCGGATTGTCGCCCGTGTAGGGTGTAACGGAAAGCGTCTGCTCTTTCCCGTTGAGTCCGGAATTCGCCTTGTCACTGCATTCGACGTGATAGGTGTATTTCCCCTGCACGGGCGGCGCGAATCTCACGGTCCATTTCTTGTCGCCGGCCCAGAAGGCCGGAACCTTCCATTGTTTTTCGCCTTGCTGGAAGACGACATCGACCTCCACTTCCGTGAATGGATTCAGGTAGGCTTTTGCGCTTTCGAAGGACGTTTCAAAGACAGCCCACTGCTGCGTATTGAGAGCGATGTTGGATTTTTGTGGCGCTTCGGCAGCGTGCAGAGTGGCAATCTGAGCGAGCATCAAGGCGGTGATGAGTGGGAGGGGGTGTTTCATGATTCTATTTTTTCCGATTGGCATTCCTCTTATTCAGCGCGTGCAGGACAACAGCGCACACACAACAAGACAAATCGAAAAACAACCAGGGAGGTATTTCTTTTGAAGTTTCATAGGTATCAACATCTTTTGAAAATCATGCTTGCAGCAGAGTCTCGTTAAATACGCCTCAACAACTTTGTTTTTTCACGCTACATCCACATTAAGAAAAATACTTTTCTTGAACACGTTGCGAATGTCCCGTGTATTGGGACAGCAATCTCCTAGCCTGCCATATGAAACTCATCTCCTGGAACGTCAACGGCATCCGTGCCGTCCTCAACAAAGGCCTAACCGATTTCCTCAATACGGAAATGCCTGATATTTTATGCCTTCAGGAAACCAAAGCCCGCCCAGATCAAGTTGAACTCCCGCTCGAATTCGGAGCTTACAAAGCTTACTGGAATTCAGCAGACAAACCCGGATATTCAGGAACCGCGATTTTCACCAAGGAGACTCCACTCGATTGTTCACTCGGACTGGGTATTACCGAACACGATACCGAAGGCCGTGTCATCACTTTGGAATATCAAGATTTCTTTCTCGTCAATGTCTACACCGTCAACGCCCAAGACGAATTGCGCCGGCTTCCCTATCGCCTCGAATGGGATACTGCGTTTCGCCAACACCTTAATCAGCTGGCCTTGAAAAAACCTGTCATTTTTTGCGGCGATCTGAATGTCGCTCACCAGGAAATCGACCTCGCCCGTCCCGCTACGAATCGCAATAGCCCGGGGTTTTCCGATGAAGAACGTGCGAGTTTCACGAATCTGTTAGAAAGCGGATTCGTCGATGCGTTCCGTCACTTATACCCTGACAAAACCGAAGCCTATTCGTGGTGGTCTTATCGCGGTGGAGCCCGCGAGCGAAACGTTGGATGGAGAATCGATTACTTTGGTTTGTCCCCCGCCCTCATCGCCCGACTTCATGATGCCACGATCCTTCCACACGTAATGGGATCCGATCATTGCCCTATTGCCATCACTCTACACTGAGTGCAGTAGCGATGGCGGTCACGTTGGCACGCATCATTTCCTCGTAGCTGGTCACGCCCCTTCCATCTGCAATCAACTCGCCGCCGAGCTTGATGCCGGTATCCTGGGTTAGACTTGTTAGAATTTTTGGATTCGATTCTCTTTCGGGAAAAATCGCTGCAACCTTCTCGTCCTTCAACGTTTTCATCAATTCCGCGAGTTCTTTTGCACCGGGCATTTGTTCCCGATTCACTCCCTGTACTGCGAACGATTCGAAGCCGTATGCCTTGCAGAAATATTGAAATGCCGAATGCGTGGTGGCTAACTTCCTGTGGTCTTTCGGGATTTTCACAATCTCACGCTTCAACCACTTTTCTAACTCATCCAATTGCTTTCGGTAAGCCGTTGTATTTTTCTCAAACACCTCATGCTCGGTTGGCAATTCTTTGGACAATTCTACGGCAATCAATGAGGTGGCGCGCCTGAATAAGTCCACCGAGTGCCACCAATGCGGATCCAACTCGTGTTGGTGTTCATGGGCATGCTCCTCATGTTCACAAATTCCTTGCAGCGCAGGCAAGGTTGCACCGACCTCAACGATACGGACATCAGCAGCCAAAATGGAGCGCAGTTTTGGCAAATAGCCTTCCAAGCCCATACCTGAAACAAAATAAACTTTAGCACCCGAAACCGCTGCAATGTCCTCAGTCCTTGGCTCGAAACTATGCGGGTCACCCTTCGCACCGATCAAATCAACCACTTCGATTTTATCTCCGCCCACCTGTTTTAATAAATCGCCAATCAAAGGATGCAGCGACACCACTTTGAGCTCAGCACCATGTGCAGTAACGCATACTGCAATGCTCCATGCCATAATTGGGAAAAATCTCATCGGCGCAAAATTGCCATAGATTTCCATTAACGCAAGTTTTTTGCACTAAGAAAAATACAATCTGAATGGATTGCAGGTTTTCTCCAAGGCGACTGAAGTCATCGGACCATGACCAGGCAGAATCAAGCAGTCTACATCCAACTGCTCAAATCCTTTACGCAGGGTCGCCACTGCCAACTCGAAATTATCGGTGGACTTACATCCACCCATCGAACCCGCAAAAATCGCATCACCGACCACCCAGAGGGACTTTTCAAACCCCTTGATCAGATAACTCGCCGTCGGCACACAATGCCCCGAAAGATCGATCACTTGAATCTTGATTTTTCCAAATTGATACTCGCCGGTTTTTAGAGCTTCCGTTTCAGAAATGATTCTTATTCCTTGCTCCTCAAGCGACTCCACTCCACCGACATGATCTTCATGTGCATGCGTGATGAAAACCGCATCGGGTCGGACGCCATGGAGTTTCGTTAGAACATCCGAGCGATTCCAGCCGGTATCAAACAGCAAGGTTACTCCGTCCATTTCTAATATCCAAGCATTCACCGACCAAGCCCGGTAAGGCATGATCCATCTTTGCACTCCGGCTAATTCGGCAACATTCGGCTGATAGCTAGGCAAACCCAGCAGTGCCGCGGGATCGAGATTGAGCACAGCGGCTAATTTACTTATTACGACTTCATCCATCGAACCGCCGAGCAGCGCAATTAAGCCGACCTCATCGATTCCGGCCGCCCGTGCGACTTCGGAAGAAGTTTTTCCTAAACCACGGATGGCCTTGTTCAAGACATCCGAAATCTCATCTTCAAGCTGACTCATCGGAATTCGCTATTGCGTCACGGCTTTTTTTACCACGTAGCCCGACAAAAATAATAATCGCGACGAAGAACAAAAAAATCGAAGCCGCAATGCCAAGAAAAGTGAATAGCCGTTGACTCGATTGATCCACCTGCGCATCTGTCACGGTATCTTCGGGAATTTTTCCTTCTTCTCTCACAAGACGAACCACTCCATCTCCGAGTTCGACATTGGTGAGTCCCGCCATCACTTTTCCGATTTCGGTATCGCCAACAAATTGCTCAGTAATCCGATACGGAGACATTTGATCAATGAATCCTCTGGGCACGGCAGCGAATGGCACATCAATGTCATTCACTCGCAAAACCACTTCCTTATTCAGTAGTCCGGGCTCCGTGATCAATACGCCATTTAGATACCTCGGATCGGAGGTTATCATTCCACTCTCCCCCTCTCTAGCCATCCGCGGCTTGCCGTTGAGCTGAAACGATATATCGAAAGTCATTTGTTCACCGGTGATTTCACGCACCCTCATCATGCCACGCATTTCTTTAAATGCTCCATAAGTGGCAATCGCGAGATTCATCTCGTGCGCATTCAATTCCAACACGGCGGATTTCCCCTCCATAACAGCGATACGGAAACGTTCGATTTTTTCTGCCAGCGCATTCAATTCCGCTTCACGATCTTCCAATGATTCAATTTGAAGTTTGACCGGCTTGGTCTCCGTGAATTTCGCGATCTCATTGAACTGCCTGAACAATACGACCACCGAAAACGTAATCAAAAAAACCATCACCAACAACGCCGCTACCAAAATCGCACATCCTGCAAACGGCGATTTATCACTGACGCCATCTTTCTCTTTTATCTCAATACTCATACAGTCTCAGGATTTCTTTTCGCTATCTGTATCATCCTCAGGCTTCTCAACCGCTTCATCGCCCACTGCTGCATCATCCGGCTGGACCCAATCTTCATCATGCGGCAAGCCATGGTGATAAGGATCATGATAAAGTTCCGGATTATGGTGATAGTCATCATGCCAACCATGATCGCCCGATTCGTCGACTTCCTCAGCCTCTTCCTCTTCATGATGATCCTCTTTTTTTTGCTGATCTTGGATCAACCACTGCTTGCGCTTCTCTCTTAATTCCGCCTCCTCACGCCGCTCCATATCACGATTTTTTTTACGATCAAACCAAGCCAACCAAATGCAAATTTCGTATAGAACCAACATCGGCACAGCCATCAGGTTCAACGTCATGATGTCAGGTGTGGGAGTGATTAGAGCGGCCGCTATATAGATCGCCACGATCGCATAGGTGCGAGTTCTCGTCATGCTTTCATAGGTTAAGATGCCGAGTTTGACCAAAACCATCACGACGACAGGCAGTTCAAATGAAAGCCCGAACAACAAGGTGAATCGAGTGGCGAAAGTGATATACTCACCGATACGCCAATCGTTAGAAACACCAAGCTGCGCACTCCACTCATAAAAGAACAGCAATGCTTTCGGAAGAACTAGGAAGTATGCAAAGCACACACCACCTAAAAACAATCCAAAGCCGATAGTCATTGCAGGCCAGAGCATGCGTCTCTCATTGGCATGCATGCCCGGCAAAACGAATTGCAAAATAAACAACAGCAACAATGGAAACGCTAAAACGATACCGGCGAAAAATGCCAATTTCATCGATAGCATGAATGTCTCGGTAGGCTTCAACGCCGACATCATGCGTATGTTCGATCCTGAGTTCACTTCAACATCAGGATTCGATTCTAACATCGCAGTCAGTTGCATTTTCATTTGGTCACTGACTTCGAGGCTTTTGACAAAGTCTGCACGTTTTTTTTCAGGCAATGCCTTCGCAGCTCTCAGCAAGGTCACGCTTCTCGCATGAAATTCCAGATCGGGATTCTCTAGATTTTTGTAAAATACTTTTTTCTCAGCCTCATTCAAACCGAGTGCGATTTGATCAATTTTGCGCGCCTCATTCCAAACCTCAACTGACGGAACTTTGATGCCCTTATGCTTATCAGCATCCGGCATACTCTCCCTCTGTTTAGTCGTTAACACCTCCTCAGCTGGCGCGCGCAGCACACTCATCAAGTGATCCTGAAAGGTAAAACATACGATCATCGAAATCACCAAGGTGACAACGACCCGTGTGACCATGACACGCAAATCCTCGAGGTGTTCCAAAAATGGCTTCTCGTGGTCATGATGAGCTTTTTCTCTGAGCTCAAAAACTTTTTTTAGTAAAAACATCCGGCGCGGGCCGATTCAAATGCGGCTAACCCTTCTTCGCAAGGGCAGACTGATCGCGATGCCATGAAATGGCAAAAATGACGCTTTTCTTTGACTCAGACCCCCTAAATGGCAATTATCTGCAAAACTAATAACCCAAAAGAGTAAAATAAACCACAATCGAAGCGCAGCGGAGATGGCCGGACTGACTGTTCTGAATCTTTCCGGCAAATAAACACGGATGAACACGGACAGTAAGAGCATTAGAAAGAATTCTTCATTCACCTAAAAGGTGAGAGTGACAAAATTCATAAGTCTTTGATTATCCGTGTGTATATGTGTTCATTTGACGAAGAGATTTAATTTTTGTGTTCGTCTATGTCCGCTTCGCTCACATTGTGGTTATATTTCTATTTTAGGACAACCACTTTCCCATAATCAAACCTGAAACTGATCCCATTATGAAAGCACATATCCTCACCCTCACGCTCGCAGCAGGCATATTCGCCCTCGTGGCATGTAAACCAAAAGCGGACAACACCGAAAAAAAAGAGGTCAATGGCAATACCGATCAGGTCGCAGAAGGTGTCAGTGAAATCATCGATGTGGCCATTGAGGAGGTCGAACCCATTCCTGGTGAAGCAGCTCCTGTCGAGCCTCCCGCTGAGCCTGCACCGGAGTAGCCTTGAAAAATTTTACGCCAAGCGCTCCAGTTTTTCCAAATACGCAATGCTGTAGATGCCTGTGCCATGCGAATCCGCCCAGAAAAGCTGTAGACCGTAGCCCCCGACTTTTTCAAACCGCTTCAGTTCAAACGCTTTTGGCCCATATTCCACGATGGGCTTTTGGACACGTCCCATCGCATCCGGCTCACCTTGGCAATTCGCACAGGGACATGCACGCCTCAGCATCGCCAACGGAAAATACATTTCACGACCACCATTCATCCTTATCGCTAGCTCGTCACCGATCTGACAGACATGTTCGATCTCAATTTTCATGCTATCCGAGCTCTCCTGAAATTTTATATGCCCGCCTTCCGAAAATCGCCGAGCCAACCCGTATATGGGTCGCACCCTCTTCGATCGCAACCTCGAAATCCCCGCTCATGCCCATGCTCAAATAGGGAATTTCAATCTCATGATTCCGCATGATTTCATCTCGTAGCAGCTTCATTTCAGCAAACCAATGCCTTGCATCTTCAGGATTTACTGCAGCCGGTGGTATCGTCATCAAACCAACCACTTCGAGATGCTTTAACCCTATAATCTCATTAATCTCATCTCGTAATTCGTATATAGTGAAACCGCCTTTACTCGTTTCACCTGACTGATTGACTTGCAGAAAAATTTTAGGTCGAACTTCCAGATCCTGAGCAACTTCGTCCATGTATGTCGCAAGCTTTCTCGAATCCACCGCATGCACGTAATCGAAAAGTGACAGAATTTTCCTTACTTTGTTGCTCTGCACACGACCAATGAAATGCCATTCCAACGAACTTGATAAGCTTTCGATTTTTGGTGCGGCTTCTTGTAATCGGCTTTCTCCAAAGACGTTTTGTCCAGCATCGATCGCCGCTTGGATATCGCTAGCGGGGAAAGTTTTGGAAACCGCTATCAACTGAACCAATGCTGGATCACGACCCGCCTTCAGGCAGGCCGCGTTCATCCGATCACGAATCGAGTTAAGGTTCTCGGATATTTCTAACATCAGCGGATTTCACCGTCATTTTTCAAAATACCTGCCATCTTGGCATTATCCGTTAGATGGATGAGATCAGCCAGAACATGAATCGCCTCACGCTTTTCAGGATTAAGTCCAGTCGGCCAATCCGGCGTATCATCTAGGCTCTCGTTTTCATCCTTCGCGCGGCGCATGTAATCTTTATTTTCCGCAGTTGGATCGTAGGCCTTGAGTGGCGCTGCTGCATCGATGATGTCCAGATTGACTTTATAGAATTTGAAATTCTTTGCGTCTTCTTTAGCAATTTTTTCAAAACGCGCGCGTCTTTCGGTATTACGTTGTTTGCGTTGTTCCTCAGACTCGGCTAACTCGCGCTTACGCTCCTCAATATTTAATGAAATCTGGTTTTTCTTGATACGGTCCTTGG
>JBILAN010000055.1:0-16672 GCA_044354135.1 Luteolibacter sp. | reverse complement strand
CCACCGATGACCGCCACCGGCACATCGCGATAGAATGCACCATCACAGGTCGCACATGATGTCAGGCCACGTCCAATCAAATCTTTTTCATTCGGTAAACCCAAATGCCTTGGTGCCGCACCTGTCGCAATGATCACGGTTTTCGCCTGCAGAGTCTCACCGTTCAAATTCACGTTGAATGTGCCATCCACACTTTTCGAAATGGACTCCACCGTCGCATACTGGATACGTGTGCCGAATTTCACTGCCTGCTTCTCCATGTTCATCATCATATCCGGCCCCATGATGCCGTCAGGAAATCCCGGGAAGTTTTCAACCTCGGTCGTGGTTGTCAGCTGACCTCCCGGCTGCGTGCCGGAAATCATTAAAGGATTCAAATTGGCGCGCGCGATGTAAATGGCTGCTGTGTATCCGGCACAGCCGGTTCCGATGATGATGACGTTTTCCATATAAATAAGTGAATGAGAGTGAATCTGGTGCGAATTATTCCGACCCCACACCAAAAGAGTCAACCGTCGTCATCAAACAATTTTAAAATAAATCACTAGATTTTGAAAGATCCCGCAACAAATGTCGTAATTAGGAACGAAAATTGCTCAGGGAAACCTAAGTAATGACATAAAACCCATCAAGCCTTAACCCCCAATTGCACGATGAAAATGATCCTAACTAAACCAAACCTCTCAGTAGATATCTCAGAAGCTGCAAAGCCTCAAAACTGGGATGCAATCTCCGTAGCCCGTTTGATTCGAGAAAACTCCACCGCAGAGATTTCTCCTTCCTTTCTCTACCTCGGACGCCGCGAGACCAAATTACTGCGCGACCACCTCGCCGATGCTTTTGGCGCAGCCTCCGTCATGACCCTGCACGACACCTACTATATGGGCCTCAAAGTCGTAAGCGTAGATGCCGATTCCTACCTTCAAACAGGTGGCAGTAAAACCATTCGCAGCAAGTATTTGCCGAGCTTGTTGAACGCTTCATGAGTAGCTGCGGCGTCCCGCCGCAGGCCGTGCAAGCTGCGTCTCGCAGCTGTCTCAGGCAGGGACGTCTATCCTTAGATGTGTAAATCTGACGGCACGCCATACCCCATCGAGACCTTCTCACAATAACCACCCCGAGGTATTGACGCGTAGGATCACACGTACGTGCACATACGTCGCGAGTTATCAGAGGCTCAATTCAAATTGTCCGACATAGCTAAAAGGCGACGGCGGATGGGGAGCCAAATAGCTAGAGCAAAGTCCGTAATATCTCGCATGCGAGGTCGCGATCCAAAAAAATAGCGGTTCCTTTCAGAGGCGCGTCTGGAGACACGCGGTCCATGATGGAGCTACTTCCAGTCTTGTTTCTTATGTCTTCAAGTCTTCCGTCTTCACCCCACATCTATCACCACCAGCGTCGTATCATCGACGCCTGAGTTATCAATAGCACGCTTGAGTAAAACCTCTGAGGCCTCTTCTGGTGTTTTACATTCATGCAACGCCTCTGCGATGTGGCGCTCCCATACGCCATCAATCACACCATCGGAACAAATCAGTAATCTATCCCCTTTTTCATAAGGCACTGCAGCAAAGTATGGAGAAACGCTAAGATGTCCTCCACCCACGACTTCGTATAAAGCAGCGCGCCGCGGATGACAGCGATACTGCACCTCCTGTATCTCCCCTCTTTTCCATGCGGACCAAGCGGAGGTATGATCTTTACTCAATTGCTCGGTCTTTCCTTTTCGGCAAAGATAAATCCTTGAATCCCCTACGTTCGCCAAATACATGTTTTCCGGTGTGAACCAGACCATAGCCAAAGTCGCCGCCATGCCTTTCACATCCTCTGCCTTCGATCCTGCATCGTTGATGTGTTGGTGAATCTCTTTCAACGCACTTTCCAAGTGCGAGATCGAATCCGGGAAAAACCCCGAAGCCGCCGCTTTAAAAGTTTCCGGTATTTCCACGGCCATCCGCTCCAAAATTAACGATGAAGCGAGATCGCCCGCATTTCCCCCACCCATTCCATCCGAGATCGCGAAAACCATATCTTGATTCTCAACAGAACTCTCACCCGTATCACCCAAGACTTTTGCCCCATCCAGATTCGAGGAAAAAACAATCCATGAATCGTCATTACGCGGTTTGCGCGTGCCACTGACGGTCATCCCCGCCCAGCGAATGATATTATTTTGCTTCACGATCTATCAGGATTCTTTGGGATGTGGTTCCGGTAAAATTTCCGCAAGCTCGAAGTCGATGATACAAAACCGACCCAACTTGTCCGAGTAAGTGATGTTTCTCGGCTCCGCATCGAGATGTCTCACACCGTAATCCTTCTCCAAAGCTTCAAACAACGAATCTGCCTTCTCTTTCGAAATCTGCGGAGCGGGTCGGCCGCAGTTGGTCGATACAAAATAAAACTCTTCGGGATGTTCTTCCAAAATCCTCGGCACATACGGGCAACCGCGCTGCTCCAGAACTTTCAACACCGCCACCTCAGTTGCATAACGTTTCTCCACATCCGTGCCTCGCAGGCGCTTGTGCACGTTTCCGTAGAAATCAATCCTCACCGAGGATCTCAATCCGTCTTTCATGGGTTCAATCGACATCGCCGCTACCTTACACTGATTCCCAAACTTGAAAACCTTTTAGAAAAATTATGAGCCCTGAGAGGTTTAACCACGGAATGCACGGAATACACGGAGTGTGAGCTACCACACATTTTCAGTCGCATCAACAATACTCCCCATAACACAAATCTTCATTCTGTGTATTCCGTGCTTTCCGTGGTTATATTCCTTCTTCATTAGCGTCCATTCGCGCTCATTTGCGGTAAAAATTACCCATCAACTCTTCCTTGAGCTTTCTGACCGGAAATATGAGTAGTCCTACGAATTTAATCATTCTTACATCTGCGTTCATCCTGTTCATCTGTGGTTAAATTCCCTCTTCATTAGCGTTCACTTGTTATCCTTAGCCTTAGCGAAACAGGATTCGCGGCAAAAAATCCCCCCTCCCGTTCTTTCTTGAACTTTGAGCTTTGAAAATTGAGATTGATGCCAGTGAGAATTATCGCAGGAAAAGCCGGCCGCATGGCCATCAAAGTCCCATCGGCCGTCGCGCGTCCGACCACGGATTTTGTCCGGCAAGCCATCTACTCCATCCTTGGCGAAACCATTTTCGATGCCCGCGTCCTCGATCTCTTCTGCGGATCCGGCGCGTTGGGCTTGGAAGCCCTCAGCCGCGGCGCCGCATCTTGCGTTTTTGTGGACGAACACCGCCAAGCCATCGCCGTCACCGATGAAAACCTGAAAAAGGCCAAGCTCGATGGCGGTCGCATGGTCAAAGCCGATGTCTTTTCTTTCCTCCAACGCGATGTAGCGACCTACGATCTCATCCTTGCCGATCCTCCCTATTGGAAAGGCTATGGCGATACAGATCTTGTTGCGAAACTTCTGGCGCTACCTAACCTTCACGAACGCCTCGCTCCCAAAGGACACTTGATCGCCGAAATTTCTTCAAACCAAGCCACACCCACCTCTCCCTATTTCCAAATCATCGATCGCCGCGAATACGGCAGCAGCGCCATCCTCATTTACACCCACTCGGAAGCGTGAAACTCAATTGCAAAGAAACCACAATGGTAGCGAATCGAACATAGACAAACCAAACAATTATTATTTTTTGTCAAATGAACAGAATGAGCGCAGATGAAACAGGACTCAAAATTAAATTCATTCTAAGCCAGCAGCTGATAGAAAAATGACACATCTCCTACTCAACATCCGTGTGCATCTGCGTCCATTTGAAGAAATATTTCCGTCCAACCAGTTCGTCCATTTCCGCTTCGCTCCAATTGCGGTTCTCTTCCTCTTCCTCGAATGAAAGCTTTCATCACCCTCCTCATCTACCGCGCGATCCTGCCGCTGCTTTTCCTCATCGCCTTCCCTGGCTGGGTCGTAAAAATGCTACGCCGAGGCGGTTTCGGAACCGCTCTCAACGAACGCATCGGACTCTACTTTGATCCGCCCGACTTTGAACCCTCCCACGCCATCCACCTTCACGCCATCAGTGTGGGTGAAACCATCATCGCACTCAAACTCCTGCGTGAATGGAAAAACATTCATCCAGAAGCCCGTTTCGTGCTCGCCACTGGAACCGCCACAGGGCACCAAACCGCTACCGGCGCTAACATTCCCGACTTACGCGTCACTTACGCACCTCTCGATTTCACGTGGATGATAAAAAATTACCTCAAACGCTTTGAACCCTCGCAGATCGTTCTCATCGAAGGCGAAACTTGGCCCAACCTTCTACGCTTCGCAGAAAAAAAACATATTCCCGTTTCCCTTGCTAACGCACGTATCTCTCCACGATCTGCACGTCGGTTTAATTTTTTCGCTTCATACCTGCGCCCGTTTTTTTCAAAAATCTCCTGCGTTTGTATCCAAGAAAAAGAACATCGTAGCATCTGGGAAAACCTCGGGATCCATTCAGACAACATCCATCTAACAGGTAGTATCAAGTTTGATCCGCAATCCTCCATCATCCCCGAGCAGCGTCCCGACTTTCGAGAAATGTTAGAGAGATTTGAAAAAGGCCGACCCATCATCCTCGCCGCTTCCACATTTTCCGGCGAGGAAACTCTGATCGCCTCCGCCATCCGCGATGCCGATCCCAATGCGCTTCCTGTCATCGTCCCCCGCCACGCCGAGCGGCGCCACGAAGTCTCCCAAGCACTCAACCGAGCCGGCTTTCACGTTACTCTGAGATCCAGTTTTGAAACTCCGCTCCAACCCGAAAAGGCTGTTTTCGTGATCGACACCACCGGTGAGCTTGCGACCTGGACCGCGCATGCCGATGTCGTCATCATCGGGAAATCCTTCCTCTCCACCGGTGGACAAAACCCAGCCGAGGCCATCCTCGCCAACAAACCCCTCATCCTCGGTCCTCACATGGAAAATTTCCAACCCCTCGTACGCCTCCTCCATGCCGGCGAAGCCGCCTTAATCGCCCGAAACAGCAAGGAAATCTCTGCCGCCATCCGCCGAGCACTCAACCCATCCTTCTCCCAAAAACTCACCCAAAACGCATCCGCAATACTCTCTTCCCACCACGGAGCCACCCAACGCCACCTCAAGGTCTTGCATCTCCAGCCAAAAACTGCCTGAATCCCCAAAACCTTGTTTGTCTTTTCACAACCTACTTCATAATTTCCGCCCGTGAGTGACTCTCCAAACCATCCTTTAGAAGGCCTTCTCGACCAGTTTGCTCTCGGTCCCGCCTGGGCGCGTGCCAAACCCTCAGGCACGGAAAAGAAATTTCGTGAAACCAAGGAAAGCGATTTTACCCCGCGCAACCGAGATGACCGTGGCGGCCGCAACCAACGCGATTCTCGCCAAGGCGACAGACGCGATGACCGTCGCCAAGGTGGTGGAGGTAACCGTCGCTATGAAAAATCTGGGCCGCGCCCCGAAATCGTTCGCGAAGAAATCGCCCCAGCTGAAGGTGTTAACGTCACCCTCCTACCAGATAAATCCGCGGTCCAGCTCGTCTGCAAAGAAATCCACCACGTCGCCCGCGTCTACCCACTCTTCGATGTCGCTGAAATCATCCTCGCCGAGCGCGCGCGCTTCCGCGCCCATTTTGAGATTTCAGAAAAAAAACCACCCTTCTACCGCTGTAAATTCGAAGAAGCCATCTTCCTCACTAAAGAGGAGTCTCTTCAGTTTTTCTTAAAAGCCGAGTGGCGGAATCAATTTATCGAGGAATCCACCGTCGAGATCGATCCACCAAAAGGAAATTTCCAATCCGTTGCCAAATGCGGCATCTCCGGCGAATGGTTAGGGCCACCGAACTACCACGCCTACCAATCCGAAATCCGCCGCATCCACCGCGAGCGCTTCTCCCACATGCCGCTCGAATCCTACATGTCGAAAATCCGCACCGAGCGCTCTGAAGAAGCCGTCAATGCATGGCTGAACTCCATGAAACTCCAAACCCGTTGGAGAATTCTAACAGCACCCGTGGCGGCGGATTGCATCCGCCCAGCCGAAAACACAACCACCGAGCAAACTCCTCTTCCCGAACAAGCGCCTGCGCCTGCAGCAGAAGAATCCGACATATCTGTCCAATCCGACGGATCAGACGAATCTCCAGTAGCCTCTGAGGAAACTCCTGAATCCATAGAGGAAACTCCTGAAGCCTCAGAAGAAACCCCCGCGCCCGCGGAACTCCCTACACCCGCAGAATCTTCCGATATCAAATGGTTCAGCGACCGCGCTGAATTCGAACGCGCCATCGCGTCGGATCTGTTAGATAAAGCTTTCAAAACCGTTCGTAAGGCAAACGTCTCCGCATCGATTTCTGGAAAAAATCTTTCCCCGGGCTTACTTGTCCGCCTTAAAGGCACCTACAACCACATCCGTAAACACGCAGCCATTCTCATCCCAGCCGTCTGCAAAGCGCTAGAAGCCGAGCACATGCCAGTCTTCAAACGCAAAGGTAAACTCTTCACCGGTCCCGCTCGCCCACACGCTCTCGCCCCTGATGCCGTGCTCGCACCTCGCCCCGGCGAAATGGTGAAATGGATACGAGAAAATTCTCCCGCAAAACTCGAAGGTCTCTGGAAAGCCGTTCTTCCCGAAGGCGCAACCGCACCTCCAGCCGAATATGCAGCAGACCTCTTCTGGCTCCTCCAACAAGGCCACATCCTCCTCTACACGGATGATACTTTGGTGGTCCAAGAACCAACCAAACCCCCAGAGCCAAAAAAACCAAAAGCTCCCAAGAAAAAAGCCGAACCTGCAGCTCAGAATCCAACAACCGAGGCAACTCCGGAAGCTACTGCTGAGGCAACTGAAGATCAGACAGATCCGTCGAATCAGTCTGATCTAACAGAAATCCAAGAGCCAGCTGCACCCGAAGAACCCCCTCTTTCTTAGGATTTAAAAATTTAAAGTTTAGATTTTCCACTTCCATGTCCCGCCAACAAACACTCGCTAGCTCTGCCACTCTCGAAGGAACTTCTCTCCACACCGGAGAAAAAGTCACCCTCACCCTCAAACCCGCCCCAGAAAATCACGGCTTCAAATTCCGCCGCGTCGATCTTTCCGATCAACCCTTCATCAACGCCGATGTCGATAAGGTTCAAACCGTCGAGCGTGCCACCACTCTGGCTGAAGGCTCGGTAAAGGTTCACACCGTCGAGCATGTCATTTCCGCCCTAACAGGCATGGGTATCGATAACGCACTCATCGAAATGGACGCCAACGAACCTCCAATTGGTGACGGTTCATCCCGCCCCTTCGTCGAGCTTATCAAAAAAGCCGGCATTCTAGCACAAGCCGCAGAACGCAAAGTTTGGGAAATCCGCGAGCCCATCCACCAAGAAATGGGCGACGGCACCATCATCACTATTGTCCCATGCAAAACCTTCAAAGTCTCCGTCACCAACGTCGGACCGGAAGGACGCTTCACTCAATATTTCTCCTGCGAAGTGACCCCAGAAACCTACGAGCGTGAAATCGCCGCAGCTCGCACCTTCGTTTACTATGAGGACGTCAAACCTCTGTTAGAAAAAGGCCTCATCAAAGGTGGATCACTCGAAAGCGCAGTCGTCATCCGCGGCAACGAAGTGATGTCCAAAGAACCCGTCCGTTTCTCTAACGAATTTGCACGCCACAAAGCCCTCGACCTCATCGGAGATCTCATGCTCTCCGGCAAACGCATCCATGGTCATGTCATTGCCGTCAAACCCGGCCATGGACCCAACACCAAAATGGCTGCCACCTTGAAAAAGGAATACGAACGCATGCGCGCCATGGTTCCAACTCCCATCACCATCCCCGATGGCGAGAGCGTTCTCGATGTCAACGAAGTCATGCGCATCCTACCACATCGCTACCCTTTCCTCATGGTAGATCGCGTTATCGACTTCGCGGAAAATTCCTGCACTGGCTTGAAAAACGTTTCCATTAACGAACCGTTTTTCCAAGGCCACTTCCCAGGCCACCCCATCATGCCAGGCGTGCTCCAACTCGAAGGTATGGCACAAGTTTCATCCATACTCATGCTGCGCAAACCCGAAAACCTCGGAAAAATCGGCTACTTCCTCTCCGCAGATAACGTCAAATGGCGCAAACCCGTCATGCCCGGCGACACCCTCATCACCGAAGCCACCACCACGAAAGTCCGCGGTAACATCGGCCAAACCTCCTGCCGCTGCCTCGTCAACGGCGAAGTCGTCTCAGAGGCCGATCTCAAGTTCGCGCTTTTTGATCGATAATACTGGAGAGCCGCGCCTCCGGCCGGCTGCACCATTCTAACAAACCGCGCCTCTGGTCGACTACATCATCATTGAGGAAATCAGCTTGCCAAATCCCACCCAGTCGTTCCATTCTCCCTTCCCTTCAATCGCGCGCTTAGCTCAGTGGTAGAGCACATCCTTCACACGGATGGGGTCGCAGGTTCGAACCCTGCAGCGCGCACCATTCTTCGCTTCCATGCCGGAAGCTAAGAATGGCAAGCCGATGAATCAGTTGAAGGAAGCGAAGAATGCCCTGGGTAGCTCGTAGGGCGAGTCTGCACCAAAGTTCCGTGCTGGAAGCTACATCATTCCGCCATCGACAAGAGCGTGCTGACATCCTTTTATTTCGGACATTCCATGTCAGGTCATCTACGTTTTGAAAATGTCACCCGCCGCTTCGGCTCATTCACGGCGGTCGATCGTGTCTCGCTGGAAATTGAAAAGGGTGAGACGTTTTCGCTGCTCGGGCCTTCCGGATGCGGAAAAACCACTTTGCTGCGCATGGCTGCCGGATTCGACATGCCTGACGAAGGGCGCATTTTCCTCGATGCTGTGGACATCACCCAATTGCCGCCGGATCAACGCCCGGTCAACACGGTGTTCCAATCCTATGCTCTTTTTCCCCACCTCTCGATTCGTGAAAACATCGCTTTCGGACCGAAGCTCTCGCACCGTCCCGCCACGGAAATCCGCTCCGAGGTCGAGCGCATGCTGGATCTGGTCGATCTAACAGCTCATGCGGATAAAAAGCCCGCCCAGCTTTCCGGCGGACAAAAGCAACGCGTCGCCATTGCTCGCGCCTTGGTGAACAAACCCAAAGTCCTGCTCCTCGACGAACCTCTCGCCGCCCTCGATCTCAAGCTCCGCCAACGGCTACTGATCGAACTCGACGCGATTCATGACGAAGTGGGCATCACCTTCATTTACGTCACTCACGACCAGAGCGAGGCCATGTCAATCTCCGACCGGATCGCCGTGATGAACAAGGGAAGCGTCGAGCAGATCGGGAAGCCCGCCGAAATCTACGAGGCTCCCCGAACTTCCTTTGTTGCAGCGTTCATCGGTGACACCAATTTTCTCGATGGAAAAATCACCGATCGTATCGACTCGCGCTTTTCACGTTGCGCCATCGAGGGTCTCGGCAAAATTATCATCGACAATGACAAGCCCACTTCCATCGGCGACCGTATCCATCTTTCCCTGCGCCCGGAAAAAATCCTCATTTCCGGCGACAAGCCGAACCTTCCGGAAAACGGAAACCTGATACAGGGAGTGATTGAAGACATCATCTACTTCGGGGCCTCCACTCGCTACTGGATACGCTGCGGGAATTGGCGGCTTTGCGCGGAAATGCAGCACCATACCTATCAGCTCGATCAATCTCCGTTGAAATGGGGCGATGCCGTCCATCTCCACTGGCATGCCAACGATGGTTATCTCTTAGAGCAATACCGTGAGGAAGACGAATCCTTGCTCACCCTACCGGACGAGGAATGAAAATTCGCAGACCGGAAATCCTCGCAACGATCCCCAGTTTCCTCTGGCTGGCTTTGTTCGTGTTCATTCCCGTTACCATCATTTTCACCATCGCTTTCAAACCCGCGCTTGCCGCCGGCGGAATTGGAGAAGGGTGGAGTTTGGATGCTCTGAAATCACTCAGCGATCCCATTTACCCGCTCCTGTTGCTTCGAACGATATCAATCAGCTTGATCACCACCGCATTATGCATCGCGCTCGCTCTACCTGTTGCATGGCACCTCGCGAAACTTTCTCCAAAATGGCGCTCACGCATTCTCCTCCTGATCATCATCCCGTTTTGGACAAACTTCGTGATCCGCGTTTTCGCATGGCAACAGATTCTCCACGCGGAAGGAGTGATCGCCAGCGCACTTCGCTCACTTGAAATTGTGGGTGAAAACGACAGACTCTTAGGAAACTCCATCGCTGTCATCATCGTTAGCGTATACACCTTTCTGCCCTTCGCCATTTTACCGATATTCGCGGCGGCGGAAAAATTCGATTTCAACCTGCTCGATGCCGCCCGCGATCTGGGAGCCAAGCCCTTCCGCGCTTTTCGTTCCGTGTTTATTCCGGGGGTTCGCCAAGGACTCGTCACAGCTATACTCATCGTCTTCATTCCCATGCTCGGATCCTATGTTATTCCAGACATGGTCGGAGGCGCAGATAACCAGATGATCGGAAACAAGATCGCCCAACGCAATTTCAACGACCGCAACCTTCCTCAAGCCGCGGCACTTTCCGGAGCTCTAACACTTCTAGTTCTGATTCCCATGTTTCTTCGTAGAAAGGAGAAAAACTCATGATATCCTCGCGCATTCCTCTCATCACCACAGGTCTGGTATTAGCGTTCTTCTACCTTCCGATTGGCGCCCTCGTCATCAAATCATTCAACTCCTCCCGCTACAGTCCCGAATGGAAAAGTTTCACATTCAAATGGTATGATCGACTTTTCGAGCGCGACGACATCCTCATGGCGTTGATCAATTCATTGAAAGTCGCGTTCATAGCCTCCTCGGCCTCCATGCTTCTCGGAACCTGCGCCGCCTTCGCGCTTCACCGTTACAAATCCCGACTACAAAGCACACACCGCATGATGATCCATGTGCCGCTCGTGCTCCCTGACATTCTTATGGGCATGTCACTACTCCTGCTTTTCATCGCCTCCGGCATCAGCCTGTCTCTCACTACAGTAGCAATCGCACACATCACGTTTTGTCTCAGCTACGTAGCTCTGGTGGTGCTAGCACGCTTGCAGGACTTCGACCCGAACATCGTCGAAGCCGCCCGTGACCTTGGCGCCACGCGCATTCAAGCATTTCTAAAAATCACCTTGCCTATCATTTTTCCCGGTATTCTGGCAGGCGGACTACTGACCTTCACCCTATCCATCGATGACTACGTGGTCACCTTCTTCGTCAAAGGTCCTGGAGCAGACACCCTACCCACCTTGGTTTACTCGATGATCAAGAAAAGCAAGGAACTACCCGTCATCAACGCCCTTTCTACCCTCATGCTACTCTTCACCTTCCTGCTCGTATTAGCTTCACAAAGGCTTATCCGTCCCGTAAATACATAACCTATAATTCCAAATTCACTAAACCTCCTTACCTATGAAACGCCGCCATTTCATCGCAAGCTCCTCCGCCGCACTCGCCACAAGTTTTCTTCCTTCCTGTGCCGGAAATAAGAATAAGCAAACCCTCACTATTTTCACTTGGGCAGACTACCTGAGTGAAGACGCTGCCGCAGCTTTCGAGAAAAAACATTCCTGCAAATTGGTGATCGATACATTCGACTCCAATGAGGCGATGATCGCAAAAATCGAATCCGGCGCCACCGGCTACGACATCCTCGTGCCGTCCTCTTATGCCGTGAAGGAACTCGACACCAAAGGCCTCCTCCAACCACTCGACCACTCTCTCATTCCCAACCTTACCAACATGGACAAGGCTTACCTTACCCAAGCCCTCGATCCGGTAATGAAAGTTTCCGCACCCTACATGATGGCTCCGACCTGTGTCGCCTATCTCAAATCCAAGTTGCCGAACGCCGAACCCTCATGGAATCTCTATGCTCGCAGTGAGATCAAAGGGCGCGCAACATTGTTAGACGATATGCGCGAAGTTCTCGGCGCAGCACTGAAAAGCCTCGGCCACTCACTCAACTCCACCGAACCCACCCATCTTGAAGCAGCTGCAGCAGTCGCCATTCAATGGAAAGCAAACATCGCTAAATTCGAAAACGAACAATACAAATCTGGCATCGCTTCAGGTGAGTTTCACTTGGTCCACGGCTACGCAGGCGATCTCATCGCCGCTCAAAGTGAAAATGCAGACATTGAAATCGTCGTTCCACGCGAGGGTGCCTCCTTCCCTTGCGATGATCTTTGCATCCCGAAAACTTCCAAAAACATTTCACTCGCCCACGCCTTCATCAACCATCTATGCGATGCGGAGATCGGGGCAGAAAACATGGAATGGATCGGCTACCGAGCTCCAAACTCCGCTGCATACTCCATCCTCAGCGAGGATTTCCGCGGCAACACCATCCTATTTCCACCAGACGAACTCTTCGCCAAATGCGAAACCATCGGATACCTCGGCGATAAACTCCCGCTTTGGACCGCCACTTGGGAAAAGGTGAAAAACGCATGAGTTACTTGAATTCTGTGGCCACTTACGATTTGAATCAACCCACGGAATGCACGGAACACACGGAGTTAAGAGCAGAAGCGCGCAGCTCCATTCTGTGCGATCAAGCTAGGGTAAAGAGAACTTGATCGTCTGGCGTCTCCATTCCGTCAATTCTGTGGTAAAAATTAGCCATGACCTTAAGTAAAGCGAACAATTATAAGTCACGCTTAGCCATCGAAAACAATGCAACTATTCAGTCTATGTTATGTCTCGAAACAAAGCGTAAGATGAATGGTATCACGATTTGTGATACTGAATGCTGAATTCGTAAGTCATCCTAAACTAACCTTCATCTCTTTCATTATACTAGATTCACAAAATTCAGCACCCTGCGCATCCGTAATCAACAAATCGATCTCACCCGGCTTCGCAAAAAAATGATCCGTCATGCGGCCAAGTTTGGTGTAATCCAACAGCGCGCATTTCCAATCCGCATGGGCGATGATCGTGGCTTTCAGACTTGCCTCCTCAGCACTCGGTTCACCCACTCCTCGTGATGAGTGGAATCCTCCACCTGAGAAAAAGAAGCGATCGATCCTCAGCGCGCGCACACCCATTTCCGTCAGCATTCCTCGGAATCTTCGACCCTTCGCCTCGTAAGTCCCGCCTAACAGGATCAGTTCCACATCACTGCGTATGGCGAGTTGCTCAACCACCGCATGCGAGTAAGTCACCACCCGCAAACTCCTGCCTTCCGGAAGTTGCCTAGCCAACTCTAGCGCGGTCGTACTTGCATCCAACAAAATCGTTTCATGCTCCTTGATGTGTTTGATCGCCACTTTCGCGATCGCGGTTTTCTCCGCCGCCTGCTGTGCCTCACGCTCATGCTGCGAATACTCACTCAAAATCATCGAAACGTCCGCCGCCCCGCCATGCGTCCGCTTCAACAGTCCCTGCCGAGCCAATCCATCCAAATCCCTCCGCACAGTTTCCTCCGCAACCCCAAGGATCGCCGCCAATTCCTGCGTCCTCACCGTCCCCTCCTTGCGGGCTTCCTCCAAGATCCTCCTATGACGCTCAATCGCTAGCATGCCGTTTTTGTGGTTTTTTGTGGTTTTTTCTTGCTCTTTGTATCTGAGCCATCCATCCAGAGGCCGTCAAGAACCAATAACACCAACAACCCATGTCCAACTTCAAACATGTAACTTATTCCTGGGACGACGCACACGCAGCCAAGCTCGATCCTGTAGCCCGCCTCGTTTACCGCTCCAACATTCTCGGAGCCGACCAACGCATCACCAACACCGGTGGCGGCAACACTTCCTCCAAAATCATGGAGACCGATCCCCTCACTGGCCAACAAACCGAAATACTCTGGGTCAAGGGCTCCGGCGGTGACCTCCGCACTTCCAAACGCGAAAATTTCTCCTCTCTCTATCAGGACAAACTCATCGGTCTTCAATCCGTTTACGCAGCAAAACCTAACAACGGCCTGAAAACCCCAGCTGAAGACGAAATGGTTGGTATGTATTTCCACACCACCTTCAACCTCAACCCACGCCCGTCTTCCATCGACACCCCACTGCACAGTTTCCTTTCTGGAAAACACGTCGATCACATGCACCCCAACGCAATCATCGCGATCGCCGCCTCCAAAAACTGCCAAACTCTAACTAAAGAGATCTTCGGTGGTGAAATGGAATATGTGCCATGGATGCGCCCAGGCTTCGAGCTCGGTCTCGCGATGCAGGAAATCGAAAAGAAAAATCCCGGCACCCAAGCGATCATGATGGGTCAGCACGGTTTCATCTCATGGGACAACGACGATAAGAAGTGCTACGAACTCACCCTGCGCCTCATCGAAAAAGCCGCTCAATACATCGAGGACAAATACGCAGCCAAAGGTGGCGATGCGAAAGCATTCGGTGGCCAAAAATATCAAACGCTTCCTGAAGAACAACGCCGCGATACCTTTGCAAAAATTCTTCCATGGCTGCGCGGCCAAGTTTGCCAACAGAAACGTTTCGTCGGAACGATCCAGGACGACGATAAAATTCTCCGCTTCGTCAACTCTGCCGATGCACCACGCCTCGCCGAGCTCGGCACTTCTTGCCCAGACCATTTCCTCCGCACCAAGATCAAGCCTCTCTATGTCGATTGGAATCCACAAACCGAAGACCTCGCTGCACTCAAACAAAAACTCGCTGCTGGTCTCGTTTCTTACCGCCAAGACTACGCAAAATATTACGAGACCTGCAAACACGCTAACTCTCCCGCAATGCGCGACCCGAACCCTACGGTCGTCCTCATTCCTGGCCTCGGCATGATCTCATGGGGTAAGGACAAATCCGAATCCCGTGTCACCGCAGAATTCTACAACTGCGCCGTCGAAGTCATGCGCGGCGCCGAAGCAATCGACACCTACATTTCCCTTCCGCAACAAGAGGCATTCGATATCGAATACTGGCTGTTAGAAGAAGCTAAGCTTCAACGCATGCCTGCTGAAAAAGAACTTGAGCGCCAAATCGTTATCGTCGTTGGTGCAGGTTCTGGAATCGGCAAGGAAACCGCTCACCGCCTCGTCAAAGAGGGCGCGCATATCGTTTGCGTCGATATGAACCTTGAAGCCGCTCAGGCGACCGCCAAGGAAATCACCGACAAATACGGCATCGGCATCGGTGTCGCTGGCTCGGGAATTTCTAACAGCGGACCAGCCATCGCTCTTCAAGGTAACATCACCGATCGTTCTGGCATCCGTACGATGCTAGATCAAGTCGCGCTCGCCTATGGTGGATTTGATCACATCTGTATCACCGCAGGCATTTTCGTTCCATCTGACACCACCGGCCACATTCCAGATGACAAGTGGGGACTCACCTTTGCGATCAACGTCACTGGCTCCTATTTCGTAGCCGATGAAGCTTTCAAAACATGGAAAGAGCAAGGTCTCCAGGGAAATCTCGTCCTCACCACCTCAGCCAACGCTGCCGTGGCGAAAAAAGGCTCCCTCGCCTATGACACCTCGAAAGCAGCAGCGAACCACCTCGTCCGCGAGCTTGCCATTGAGCTCGCACCGCTCGTTCGCGTCAACGGTGTCGCCCCAGCCACCGTGGTTTCCGGCTCCGCCATGTTCCCACGTGATCGTGTCATCGGCTCACTCGCGAAATACGACATCCCCTTCACAGAGGATGAAGCAACGGAGTCATTGGTCAACAAGCTCGCACAATTCTACGCCGATCGCACCCTCACCAAATCCCCTATCACTCCAGCCGACCAAGCGGAAGCCTACTTCCTCCTCGTCACCAAACGGCTCAGTAAAACCACCGGCCAAGTTATCACCGTCGATGGAGGACTGCACGAAGCGTTCCTGAGATAATCATAAAGCCAATCAACCCAACACCGGCGTTCTCCCACGAGAACGTCGGTGTTTTTTTGTAGCTGCCGCGTCCCGCGGCAGGCCGTGCAAGCGGCGTCTCGCCGCTCATCTCTTTTTCTAGTTTAAATAAATCCAGACATCATCTGCGTCCATCCGTGTTCATCCGTGGTTCACACTTTTCTCCCTATCTCCCATTCAAGAGAATCACGGTCGCGCGAGGCCAATCGACCCTAACCCTACCTCTCCTTCGATAAAATCCGCTTCATCTCCGCGTAATTTATACCTCACCTACAGATCCAGCTTCAAAAGTAGTTCTTCAACGGTCATCTTATGATGTGCTGCGACCGGCTTGAGCACACCTCCTAGCAAAGTGCCGACCTTTAGTGGGCGATGATCTGGCAAAGTGATGTGATGTGTTCCAGAAATAGTCGTAGTTAAACGCATGTGAGAACCGTCTTGGCGAGTGCGTTCATATCCCAGAACTCGCAATGCCCTAACGAGATCAGATGCGCTGATATCGCGAGGAATTTTCATACAGCAATAGCTTCATCGCGAACAAAGTGAAGACGGATAATATTAGGCATTGAGCCAGTCTCACCATCACCAAAATGGCAGCGAACGGCATCACGCACCATTTCTCTTAATTCTTCCAATGTATCGCCTTGAGTGGCGATTGAATGACCAAGAGCCGTGGCTACAAATCCGCCATCGATCTCGTCTTCGCGCACTTCAAAAATAATTTCACCCATAGGCTTAAGCTTGCACAGAGCTGACATTCAGGCAATCCCCAACTTGTATCTCCCTATAAATAGCAACCTACCCATTTCACCGTCGATGGAGGACTGCA
>JBILAN010000141.1:0-3366 GCA_044354135.1 Luteolibacter sp. | reverse complement strand
TCTTCGATAAAATCCGCTTCATCTCGGCCAACTCAACTCCGAGCACTACGGCAGCATCTTTCAAATCGCCTCCATTTAGATCTAACAAGCGACCGATGAGCTGTTTGGAAAACCATTCCAACATCGGTGTATCAGAGGGTGCTGTGTTGATGATATGATCCAAGCTCTGTGCCAGCACCGATGATTTTTCGGGAGCCGAAGCTAGCGGAATATCCGCTGGAAGCAAAATTTGTGAGGAAGCCAAGGCACAAGCACGCGCCATCGTATTTTCCAACTCACGCACGTTTCCTGGCCAATGATGACTCGATAAAGAAGCCGATGCCTCAGCAGAAATCCGTATCCGTGCCATCCCGTTTTTCCTCGTGATCCGTTGCAAAAAGTATTCCGCCAACAACGGAATATCTTCCGGCCGCTCACGCAAAGGCGGAATGCGCAACTCCACCACATTCAACCGATAAAACAAATCCTCACGGAAACGTCCGGCAGAAACTTCAGCTGCGAGATTCTTATGCGTCGCCGCAACAATGCGGACATCGGTTTTCAACATCTCATTCGCACCCACTCGGGAAAATGTCCCATCCTGCAACACCCGCAGCAATTTCACCTGAATCGAAAGCGGCATGTCGCCGATCTCATCCAAGAACAAAGTCCCGCCATCTGCTTGTTCAAATCGACCCGCCCGTTTGGCGATCGCTCCGGTGAACGAACCTTTCTCGTGACCGAACAACTCACTCTCTAACAAATTTTCAGGAATCGCACCGCAGTTGATCGTGATCATTTCCCGCTGACGACGCGGGCTGTATTCATGCACCGCTTTCGCAACCAACTCTTTTCCTGTTCCGCTCTCCCCAGAAATCAAAACCGGCGCATCCGATCTCGCGACCCGCCCCACCAATTTAAATACATCCTGCAAGGCCCGCGAAGCACCGATGATTTTCACCCGCCCATCCTGGCTCGGCAACTCAGTCGAAGGCTCAATCACCCCACGCCTATCCTCCACCGTCTGCAAGGCCGATTCCACAACCGGCCGCAACTCGAACGAAAGCGACTCTTTACGCAACACATCGTGCGCGCCTTTTTGCGTCGCCTCAATGATCTGACCCGTCGTCGGAAAGCCCGCCGTCAAAATCACCAAAGTATCTGGACTCTGCACACGGATCCTCCCCAACAACTCCAACCCATCAAACGGTTGCAATGAAATCTCTGAAACCACCACACTGACCTGCGTCTTCTCAATCACCTTGATCGCCTTCCCAGCATCGTCGCAGCGCAAAATCCTCAAATCCTTCGCAGCCAAATGCTTGGTGGCCCAATCCAGAAAATCCAGATCGGGATCTACCAATAAAAGCGTCTCTTGATATTCAGCCTCAGACATCAACTCGCGAGAGGTTTTAGAAATACACGCCATTATGCAAGAGCTAAGGCAGTTAGGGTCTTTTTGATCGCTTGAACCTATTCGCGCATTTATATACTGCGCGACTGAAGCCGCGTGGTCCAACATATTAGCCACCTTCATACCTCGGAAATCTGCCTTCAGTAATTGGCTGTTCCGAATTTATTATTCCATCCGGTGTCGCCGCCGTAAATCAAGAAGGGAGATACTGCATGATCACCTGCAAGTTTCAACCATTGCGCCAAGGTCGACTTACAAGATTGCCGTGGCCCAGTAATCACGAGAGATTTGCGACTTTGCGCGAGACCCACATTCTATAGAGCTAGAAATTTTTGAAGGATAAGGAATCCCGCGCAAAGTCGCAAAGACGTGGCTTCTAAGAGTGAAGGGTGAAATAATTTCACTATTGAGAATTAACTCCGCTTCGCTCTTTCTAGGCGGTTACCGCTTCGCCTTAATTGAATAACTCGTTAATAATCACTTGGCGTTCGCTCTGCTTTTGGCCCTTCCAATACGAGGTAATTCAAGCTATTATCTTTTTTCAATGAAAAAGCGAATTCCCGATATTAGATCGTCATCTGTCGACCATCTAAGTATCTCCAATACGAAACGCATAATAATTTTAGGAGCACTTGCGGCGGCAATTGCAACAGTCCTCATTCTTCCAACATTGTTTCGTTCTGAGCTGGCAGTAAAAAAACCAACGCCGCAATATATCTCTCTGGTGGAAGTTAAGGGTATGCTGGAGGCCCACAAGGATACCCCGAGCGAGTTGAGTAGCTTATCTCACGAAGACCTCGCTATCACATGGCCCACTTGGATTGCGCAGCGTGACGCAAAAATACGAACTCGGGTCGCAAATGGCGAGGAAGACTCGCTCGCCAATCTCCTGCTCAATGGAACTAGTTTTACGAAAATACCGCAAATCACTGACCTTTACAGGGCGAGCCTGATTCATCAACTCGGCAGCGAGGAGGCTGCGGATCGCAAAATTAGTGATGCGATTACAGCACGTTCCATTGACCTTGCGCAAGCTCTCTCAGTTCCCGGAGAAGACGAACGTCGGTTGATTATGTTAGATGTAGCCAGCGGCCTTGGAGGCAGCGCAACTAAAACGCAAGAAGATCAACAAAAGTTTGCACAATGCCTATTTGACAATTTAGTTCGATATCTGAATCAGGAGCACGCCTACGCCAAAAAGGTTTCCTCGGCAAAGGCAACAAGCCCGTCAGACATATCAATCTCCCTCGCGAATCTTTATCAAACACGTGGCCTTTCAACAGATACGTCAGTTCTTGTTGATTACGCTTTGGCGCAAACGCTGCAGAATCTTTACAATGACAAGTTGCTAGGAACTGGCTCCGTTCGTCGCGTAGGTGTTGTAGGTCCGGGCCTTGATCTCATCGACAAATACGGAGGCTACGATTTGCATCCACCACAGAGCACGCAACCATTTATCTTGATGGATACGCTTCTGAAGCTGAACCTCGCTAACAAGGAGGATCTCAGAATAAGCACTTTTGACGTCAGCCCCAGAGTCAATCAACATTTAGAGCGTGCAGTTCGGAGGGCTGGAAAGAATCAGCCTTATATCATACATCTAGTCCATGATGCTTCGTGGAACTGGTCGCCGGAAGCAGTCAACTTCTGGAAACAGTGCGGAGACCAGATAGGAAAAAGTCTGAATTCTTTATCCCAGACGGATTTGGGCAATGTAACCACTCGAACGATACAAGTGCACCCGGATTGGCCCGCTAGAATGTATTCCGTTGATCTCAACATTGTTTACCAGCGGTTGCCGCTTTCAGTGAATGAGCAGTTCGATCTGCTAATTGCGACAAATATACGTAAGCGTCCTACGAAGTGCCTCTAGTCATAAACGTCATAAGCGTATCACCTATGACGCTTATGACTACGACAGAAGAAACCACCGCACTTGGTGAACTACTTAAGATGGATGTGCTTGGGCGTGT
>JBILAN010000113.1:0-6331 GCA_044354135.1 Luteolibacter sp. | reverse complement strand
AAATGATCGCCGGCCGCAGATGCGAAAGTCCCAGCTGCTTCAGGATTTCCGCAACAGAGGACAACAAGCCATGTTCAACCATGACAGGATAAGAACGATCGCCGAGTGCGACTTGGACGGTGGGCATGCGGGAGGTTTAAAGCTAAATCCTCAATTAGGAAACCCTGAATTGGTAGGGTTCATGAAAAGGTCACCTAGTTAGGTATGTTAAGATTAGCCTTTAGGATGGAAAAATCCTGACTCCAGTCGCACTTTTTGCATTGTAAGTGGCGGACGTCGGGGATCAATAGGGAAGAAAAAAAGATTACAGGCGAAGCCACAAATAGAATGCACGCTGAGAAGGCAATGACGGAAATACCTGTCTGTATGTAAGGGTTTCCAATGCCGAAAATTGCAACTATTATAACGATCATGGAGAATGCTGACAATGAGATGGTCATGGTTATTTTACAGGCCGTTTTCAGCTGTTTTGTCGCTTTACTGGGCCCGAATTGGAGATTTTGACTGACACGAAACTCGTTTCCACAGAGCACACAATGAGACGGCAAGTCTTCTGGCCAATTAGACTCATATTGCGGGCGGAAACTCGCCTCAATGGTCTTAGCTTCAGGTATGTTTTGTAGTGCGGTGAATCGTTTCACATCAGGAATTTGGGTCAATGATGGCGTCTGTAAAAGAGGATTCGTGGTTCCTGCCTGATCTATCATTTGCGATCCCAGTGGAATCTAAGAAATTTGCGCGGGGTCGAGGAGCGATAGCGACGACTACTCTGAATAAGTGATCCCGCTATTTTCGACCTCCAACAATTCAAATTATTTTTGGCTGGGCTTGCCCTGCTGGTAGTCGCGAAGGAAATAGCGCGGCGCTATTCCCAGCACCTGCTTGAATGTCTTGGACAGGTGAAAGGCATCGCTGAAGCCGAGTTCTTCGGCAATCGTATGGAGCGGGATGCCGCGCAGCAGCAAGGCCTTTGCCCGTTCAATTCGCAAAGCCCGGTAGGCGGCTATGGGAGCTATGCCAGCCTCTCGCCTGTAGCGGTGGGATAGGGCGGACACACTTACATGCATCTCAGCAGCGACCTGTGTCAGGCTGAGCGGCGTGGCCAGATCCAGCCCCAAGAGCCGGTTGACTTCCCTGACAAAATCGGTCTCGGCACTCATGGTCGCCGGACCAATACGATAGATCCCGGCATCCACGCGTGCCGCATTGACCAGCAGATGCAATGCGCTACACAACGCCGCCTGCGCATCCCAGAAACCCGCCTCGCCGCTCTCCGCGCCCGAGCGCGCCGCTGTCGCGATCAGCTTTCCGAGGACGCCTTCGGGATCCAGAAAGCGCGCGTGCTTAGAGACTGGATCCACCCAATCGGCTAGGGCTGTCTGTTCGCCGGCTGCGAATAACAGATAGCCGTTGTGGCGCGGCCCCTTTTCCACTCGCGTGTCCTCCCAGTAGCGGGTATCCGGCGGATAGAGATGTGCCGTCCGCGCCGGTCGCACACACCATGGCCTCCGCGTTGAGCCGACACGGACGCTTCCATGAGGCGCAAACGCATAGTCAAGCACCCACAAACTACATCGATAACGACCGATTTTTTTTACATGTTCGCCGAAATACTCGGATGCGGAACCCAAGGCAGGGATGCCGCCGACACGATCAGACCACATGAATTCATTTGAGATTCGATCCATTACAGCATTTTCTGCAGGGAATCACAATTTGCAAGAATATACATATTTTTGGCATAGACTGCCATTGTTTTTTGGGGCGGAAAAGGCTATGTTAGGTGGGTTATGAGTAAGTTGAAGATCAAATTCCTACGCGCCCCATTCGCTCCCTCCTTTCGATTTCCGTCCTTTCGATGGAGCCTTCTCCTACTGCTTACGGCGCTTGCGTCGGCATCGACCGTCGTTGGCCAAGACAAGGAGCCGACGCGCCCGGAACGCCCCTGGCCAGTCGCGGTGGAGCTCGCCGATGTGAGGATGACCGGAGAGCTGTCCAAGCGGCTGACGGCGAGCTTCGACCGCCTCGAGAAAAAAGACTACTCTCCCCCAGCGCTCTACGACTCCCCCAACGCCGGATGGCCTGGAGACAAGGAGGGGCGCACCTTGCTTGGACTCGTCCTGCTGGAGCAGGTCACTGGGAGACCGGCCAAGAACCTGGAGGCGAGCCTCGACATGTATGCGCGCAGAGTCAACGCCCGGGGCTACCTGGGGCCGGTCATGTCGCCCGACGTGGTCCACGAGCAGTCGCTGGGCGGGCAGTTCTGGGTCCTCAACGCGTTATACGAATACGAGGCGTGGAAGAAGAACGGTCGGGTGAAACCCTTGGCGGATCAAATCCTCAACAACATCTACCTTGCGTCCGCCGCCGCATACCCTCGCTATCCGATCACGCCCGCGGAGCGGAAGACGCAGAGCTTCCAGTTGGCCGACGGACGAACCGGAAAATGGGACCTAGCTCCCATGGACATCGGCTGCGGGATGGCGGGCAGTCTTGATGCGTTGACCGACGCTTACAGGAGGCATCCGACTAAGGAGACGGGGCGAGTGCTCGATACGGTCATCAAGCGGTGGACAGAGATCGAACTGGAAGCGATCAATGCCCAGCTTCATTCAACCCTGATCTCGACCCGGTCGCTGCTGCGTCATTTCGAGACAACCGGGCGGAAGGAGCTCCTGCAGGTCGCGACCGATCGGTATCGGCTCTACCGCGCGAAGGCGATGTCCGAGAATTTCGAGAACCACAACTGGTTCGGTCGGCCTGAGTGGACGGAGGGATGCGCCGTAGTGGACGCGTTCATCATAGCCGTGGAATTGTGGCGCTACACCGGAGAGATCACTTACCTCGAGGATGCCCACCGGATCTACTACAACGGGCTGAGCGTCAATCAGAGAAGCAATGGCGGCCTCGGCTGTAACAGCTGTCCCTCGGTGGAGAAACCCTTTCTAACCGTTGTGGTCCCGGAGGCAACATGGTGCTGCACCATGCGGGGTGCCGACGGGCTGACCAAGGCGGCGCAGTATTGCTTTTTCAAGAGCGACGCGGGCGTGATCGTGCCCTTTTATCAGGATGCCCGGGCCACGTTGCGCTGGGGTAAACAATCTCTCACGCTCCTTCAAAAGACGGGCTATCCTTGGCAGGGCGACGTGCGGCTTGAGGTAACCGCTGCCCAAGGCGATGAGCCACGAACCCTGAACCTGTTTACTCCCTCTTGGGCTGAGCGCCCAGTCCTCAAGCTCAATGGCTCAATGGTATCGGTGACCCCCCAAGGCGGATTCCTCAATGTTTCGCGCCGCTGGCAGGCGGGTGACGTCGTGGAGCTGTCGTTCGAGCAGAGCGTCGCGGCCAAGGCACCCATCAACCGGGTCAACGGTGCCGACCGCGCTGACTATCGCACGTTCCATTACGGCCCGCTGATGCTGGGCTACTCCGGGCCGAAGGCGGTGTCCGTGAAGCCTGATGCGCGATTCAGCCGTCAAGGCGAGGGGGATTTCCTGGTCGAAGGCACGGATCTCGTGCTCCAACCGATCTACCATCTGCTGGACCCGGCCGCCTATCGGCGGCAGATTTTGTTTCCGTAACAGAAGACAGGAAAAGATTAGGCTCATGAAAAGACTAAATTATGAGCCGTTTAGCTTTTATAATCGGCTCACCCACCAAGACAACCAGTCTTAGCGCCCATCACTTTTTACAATTCTTGTCACAGCTGGGACAAGAATTGTAAAATTGGTGGTTTTCGGGGTGGATGTTGGGGAGGGGTGGTGAAGGGATTGGAGGTGATTTTTCTGAAATAATAGTTGCTAATTTGCCCTCGAGAATGCAGATTTTCGTCGAAACCTGACAAAGAAAGGTAAATTACTAAGGATTATGCTTCCCGAGAGTTCCCCGTTTTCCCCAGACCAGCGCAAAGCGTTGGATTCGCTCCTTGCTGGCTTTGATGCGCTTCAACGCGGATGGCTCAGTGGATTTCTTGCGGCCAGTTCGTCTGCCGTTGCTCCCGCCGCCGCGCCCGTGGCTGCTGGAAAACTGACGGTGCTTTACGGCACCGAAAGCGGAAACACCGAGCAACTCGCCGATCGTGCGGTTAAGGAAGCCAAGAAAAAAGGTTTCAAAGCCGTGATGAAAAACATGGCGGACATTTCACCGGCGGATCTTGCGAAAGTCGAAAACCTGCTCGTAATCGTTTCCACCTGGGGCGATGGCGAAGCACCCGAAACCGCTGTCAGTTTCCACAAAGCGTTCATGTCCGAGGATGTGAAACTCGCCGGCGTGAAATTCTCCGTCTGCGGTCTCGGCGATACCTCTTACGAAAAATTCTGCGAGATCGGAAAACAGTTTGATGCCCGTTTGGAAGTTTTGGGTGCGACCCGTGTCGCGCCACGCGCGGATTGCGATGTCGATTACGAGGATACTTACACCGAGTGGTTCGCGACCGCGCTCCAAGCAATCACGCCCGCATCAGCTGCAGCTGCACCTGCCACTTTCACCTTCGCCGCTCCGGCCAGCACGGAGTTCGGAAAGAAAAATCCGTTTCCATCTGAGGTGATCGAAAATCTTCTCCTCAACGGCGAAGGCTCTACAAAAGAGACCATCCACGTCGAGCTCTCTCTAACAGGTAGCGGTTTGCAATACGAACCCGGCGATGCGCTTGCCGTGCAACCGACGAATTGCCCCGGCATGGTGAAGGATATCATCAACGCCGCGAAACTCAACGGCACCGAGGAAATCGAAGTCAAAGGTGTTGGCAAAAAACTGTTGGCGGATGCCTTGCGTGAGGATTTCGATATCACCGCGCTTTCCAAAGCTGTCCTCAAAAAACTCGCCGAGGCGTCCGGTTCGGAAAAGCTCAACGCGCTGCTCGAAGAGGACGCGAAAGATGCGCTCCGCGAATACATCGACGGCCGCGAGATCATCGATGCGATCCTCGACTTCGCACCCAACGGTTTGTCCGCCGATGTGCTTTGCGGTATTTTCCGCAAGCTTCCGGTGCGACTCTACTCCATCGCTTCCAGTCCGCTGGCGCATCCCGATGAAGTTCATCTCACGGTTGCCGCGGTGAGATACGAAACCCACGGGAGAACCCGCAAGGGCGTTTGCTCCACCTACCTCGCAGACCTCGCGAAGATCGGTGAAAACGTTCCGGTTTTCGTGCAGCCCAACAAAAACTTCCGTCTCCCTGCCGATGACAACACGCCCATCATTATGGTCGGTCCCGGCACGGGTGTGGCGCCATTCCGTTCATTCGTCGAGCACCGCGCGGCCACCGGAGCTGCTGGCAAAAACTGGTTGTTCTTCGGCGACCAACGTTACACCTACGATTTCCTCTACCAACTCGAGTGGCAGGATTTCCTGAAAAACGGCCAACTCACCAAACTCGACCTCGCCTTCTCGCGTGACCAACCCGAGAAAGTCTACGTCCAGGATAAGATGTTAGAAAAAGGTGCAGAACTCTACGCATGGCTCGAACAAGGCGCACATTTCTATGTCTGCGGTGACGCGAGCCGCATGGCTGCCGATGTCCACGAAGCCCTCATTTCCATCGTCATCAACCACGGCGGAAAATCCCGCGAGCAAGCGGAGGAATACGTTGAAAATTTAAAGAAAGCGAAGCGTTACCAGCGCGACGTTTACTAAGAAAATTTAACCACGGATGAACACGGATGAACGGGATATTTAATATGGATTCAAAGGATCAAATACAGGATGACAGGGGTAGCGGCCTGTTGTTTGAGAATGAGACCCATACCATATTGCAATTCTGTTTCCAAATCACGAACACTCTCGGTCATGGATTTAGGGAAAAGACCTACGAAAATGCTTTAGTGCATCTACTTGAAAAAAACAATATTCCGCACCTGCAACAGCCGCGTTATTCTGTCATCTTCGATGAGGTGAAAATTGACGAGTTTATTCCAGATCTCATCATCTACAATAACATCATCGTCGATTTAAAAACTATTGAGAGCATCACCGAGAACGAAATCGGCCAAATGCTTAATTATTTACGTGTTACAAAACTTAAACTAGCACTCATCATCAACTTCAAACACGCGAGGCTCCAATACCGCCGCGTATCACTTTAAAGAAACCAATCTTCTTCATCCGAGTTTATCCCCGTTCATCCGTGGTTCAATCAAATCTTATATTCCCATGTCCGATCAAAAACTAGCCGCCAACGAATACATCAAGATTCGCAGCAATTACCTCCGCGGAACGATTAAAGAAGGTCTCGCTGATCTTTCCACTGGCTCGATGAGCGAGGATGATCAGCAGTTGCTGAAATTCCACGGCACCTATCAGCAGGACGATCGCGACCTGCGTGCGAACCGAC
>JBILAN010000112.1:0-6387 GCA_044354135.1 Luteolibacter sp. | reverse complement strand
ACCCACGTGATTACCCACGTGATTACCCACGTGATTTTTTGATTTGGTAGTGTCGCCTCCTTCGGCAGGCTCAGGACACATGACGCCGAGTCGACCGAAGATTAAGTGAAGCGCGAGTGGACTCGCGCGGTCCATGGGTGGAGAGTTCCTGGTTCTTGGTTTGAAGCTACAGCCGACGGGGGCGTCGGCGTTCCTGAGGGGCGACTTGCAAAGTCGCGGTGCTAGGGGGGAGGGATTAGGGTTGATCGTCTGGCGGTGTTGGGTGGCCAGTTTCAGCGAGTTTTAGAGCGGCCCATGTTCCACGTCTTGCGATCGAAATATAGGGATCGATGATTGCCAAATCTTCACATTCGGGAATGTGCACGACGTTTTCATCGTGAATGTCATGCGCAAGGACACCAGTTATAGGGTGGAGATAAGCAAAGTATCCATCGTCGAGAACTCCGTTGTGCGTCAGCTTTATTGGGGCGAAGCCCATGGTCGCCATAAGGTCGTCTGTTTCTGCTTTGGTAACTAGCGGACGGTTGGTATCGACTTGGACATGGAGTTGTGAAACTACCGGAGCGAGATCTTTATTTTTTTCGTTGATGGTAAATCCTTCGAGGCGATAGGCAGTTTCCGAAAACAACGCATTGTGTAATCGCATGCGGACGAGATAATCACCGAGTGTGCTGGAGTTTACGTTGTGATAGAGGCGCTTAAACCAACGGCTAGAATTTTGGTCGTAGTAAACTTGGTGTTCTGCCCCACCACGTTTTCCCTGAGCTTCCCAATTTGAGAGGAACTGGCCTTCGTCCAAGACATATCCGTATTCTTCAGCCCATAATCTGACAGACTTACGGCCAGCGCGATCAACAGAGCTTAGTCGACTTAGCTCCCTGAGCTGCTGCGGGAGCTGCGGGATTTCAGGTAATCGTAACCCTTGAGCGCCTCTTCGGTATTGAGTTTCGGCCTCTTCGAAACTGATGCGACCGTGGCCTTCTTGGCCGGATGTATCGGCTTTGGCACGGAAATATTGAATAACGGCTTCGACGGGGTGAAGTGCATACTTATGGTTGGAACGTAGTTGGAATGCATGGAGAGTCAAGTCATGGAGCGACTGCTCAGATTCAGAATCTGGGAGGCATGGGGGGGAGGGAAACCCTAAAGTTTAAACGTTAAAATTCAAGAAAGATTTGTGTAAAGGGCGTTGCGGCTGGGCCGCGCGGTGAGTCGGTTGCCGCGAAGCGGCGCGGTGGATCGGTTTTACGGTAAGACTGAACTACTGAACTACTGTGCCGCAACGCGACAGCCGAATTACCGCTGCACCGTAAGTGCAAGCGCTTCAATCAAAGTCGTAGATGCTTTCCAGCCTGTGTTTGTTAGTCGGTCGATGTTGGCGCGGGAGTGTTTGACATCGCCGGGGCGGGAGGGGGCGTGGGTGATTTTGGATGTGGAGCCGGTGAGGAGGATGATTTCTTGGGCGAGTTGGTTGATGGTGATGCTGTTGCCGTAGCCGACGTTGTAGGTGCCGTGCATGTTCTCGGTGGAGGCGGCGTGGGCGAGTGCGGCGGTGACGTCTTTGACGAAGATGAAGTCGCGGGTTTGTAGGCCATCGCCGAAGATGGTAATAGGTTCACCGGAGAGAGCTTTTTGAGCGAAGATGGGCACTGCCGCGGCGTAGGCGCTGTTAGGATCTTGGCGTGGGCCGAAGACGTTGAAGAAGCGGAGGGAGGCGGTGTTGATGCGGCCTTCGCGGCGGAACATTTCGAGGTAGTATTCGCCTGCGAGTTTGGTGATGGCGTAGGGGCTCTTGGGTTCCGGGATCATGTCCTCGGTTTTTGGGACGATGGGGTTATCGCCATAGACGGCAGCGGAGCTGGCGAGGACGAGTTTTTTCACGCCGTGGTTGGCAGCGGATTCTAACACATTGAGCAGTCCGGTGACATTGATGTGGTTGCACTCGATGGGTTTCTCCATGGATTCGGGAACCGAGATCATGGCGGCGAGGTGGAAAACGTAGTCGGTTCCGGGCATGATGGAATCTACAAGGGCACGATCGGTGACGCAGCCGTGCACAAAAGTGTGATCGAGCCCCGCCAGGTTTTCGAGGTGTCCAGAGCGTAGGTTATCGAGCACGATGATTTCCGAGGCGATGCCTTGAAAGTGTTCGACAAGATGCGAGCCGATAAAGCCCGCGCCGCCAGTGATGAGTATTTTTTTAAAATTCAAAGTTTAAATTTCAAAGTTCAAATTTCAAGGGAGAGGGAGAGGGAGAGGGAGAGGGAGCGCGGAGCGGAGAGGGAGAGGGAGAGGGAGAGGGAGAGGGAGAGGGAGAGGGAGAGGGAGCGCGGAGCGGAGAGGGGAGCGTAAAGGGTCGCGTAAAGGGTCGCGTAAAGGGTCGCGTAAAGGGTCGCGTAAAGGGCTGTGCCCCACGCGACTAACCCACGTGATTTTCCAGGCGATTATTTTAAAGGTAGGGTTGCCTGCTTCGACAAGCTCAGGACAACTGACGCTGAGGCGACCGAAGATCGCCGCTACGGTTGAAGCCGGCCGGAGGCGCGGCTCTCCAGTATTGAGTCGCAGGTCTGAAGGTCGAAGGTCTTAAATACAATCGCTGGTGCGATTTGAATAGCGGGACTAAATGATCATGCCTGCGGCGACGGTTTCGTTGGTGCCGGGGTCGATGAGGATGAAGGAGCCGGTGTTGCGGTTGCGGCGGTAGGAGTCGTGGATGAGGGGGACGGCGGTGCGGAGGGTGATGCGGCCGATGTCGTTCATGGAGAGGGAATCGACGTCTTCGATTTTGTGGAGGGTGTTGACATCGACTTGGTATTTTACTTCCTGGATGATGGCTTTGGTTTCCTGAGTGGTGTGGCGTATGACGAGTTTCGCGCGGTTGGGCATGGGTTTTGGTGAGAACCAGCAGACCATGGCCTCGATGTCTTGAGAGACACGTGGAGGGTTGTTAGATTTCACGAGGGTATCGCCGCGTGAGATATCGATTTCATCGGTCAGGGTGAGGCAGACGGATTGTGGGGCAAAGGCTTCGGTTCTTTCGCCGTCCGGTGAGTGGATGGCTTTGATGTGGCTTTTGAAGCCGGATGGGAGGACGGTGACCTCGTCGCCGGGTTTGAAAACGCCACCAGCGACGCGTCCGGCGTAGCCACGGAAGTCATGCCATTCATCGGACATGGGGCGGATGACCCATTGGACAGGGAAGCGGGCATCGACGTGGTTTTCTTCGCCTCCGACGTAGACGTTTTCCAAGTGATAAAGAAAGGTTGGGCCTTCATACCAATCCATGTTTTTGGATTTATCGACGACGTTGTCGCCGTTGAGGGCGGAGATTGGGATGGCGGTGATATCGACAATGTTGTCGAGGCGTGAGGCGAACTCGCGGTAGTCGGAAACGATTTGATCGAAGACTTCCTGTGAGAAATCGACCAAGTCCATTTTGTTAACAGCAACGACAAGGTGTTGGATGCGCAGGAGGTTGGCGATGAAGGAGTGGCGTTTGGTTTGTTCGATGACGCCTTTGCGGGCATCGATGAGAATGATGGCGAGGTTGGCGGTTGAGGCACCGGTGACCATGTTGCGGGTGTATTGGGTGTGGCCAGGAGTGTCTGCGATGATGAATTTGCGTTTCGGGGTCGCGAAGTAGCGGTAGGCGACATCGATAGTGATGCCTTGTTCGCGCTCAGCTTTCAATCCGTCTGTTAGAAGGGCGAGGTTGACGTTTTCGTCGCCGCGTTTACGTGAGGATTCCTCCATGGCTTCAAGTTGGTCCTCGAAGATAGATTTTGAATCATAGAGAAGGCGTCCGATGAGAGTGGATTTGCCGTCATCGACGGAGCCGGCTGTTGTAAATCTTAATAGGTCCATTTTTTTAGAGAGGTAAGAATTTTTACCGCGGAGGCGCAGAGGTCACAGAGGGTCGCAAAGCAGAATGAGCGGTAGCGAATTTAATATATAAATGAAGTTGTGGATGCTTGGACGGAGCGAAGCGTAGTCAAAGCTTGGTTAGCGGTTCGTTTGATTGACGATTGATGATTGTTGATTTTGGATTTTTGAATGAAGAGAGCGGAGCGCTAACCAAGAACTAAGAACCAGGAACCAAGAACGAAAAAAGGAAGGTCATTTCTCAGAAATAACCTTCCTTTTTTCTATCTTCCATAGCGGTTTCGGAGCGTTTGTCGTCGGAGCGGGTGCCGCGTTCGGTTTGGCGGGCTGCAGCGACTTCGGCGATGACCTCGTCGAGGTTTGATGCGGTGGAGCGGACGGCGCCGGTGCATGTGGCATCGCCGATGGTACGGAATCTAACAATTTCTTTGGTGACAGTTTCGTGGTCCTGCGGTTTGAGGAAATCGGTGACGGCGAGGAGGGTTCCGTTGCGTTCGAAAATTTCGCGTTCGTGGGCGAAGTAGATAGATGGGAGCGGGATTTGTTCGCGTTTGATGTACATCCAAATATCCATCTCGGTGAAGTTGGAGAGAGGGAAAACGCGGAAGTGTTCGCCGGGGTTTTTGCGTCCGTTGAAAAGGTTCCAAAGTTCGGGGCGTTGATTTTTTGGGTCCCATTGGCCGAAGTCATCGCGGTGGGAGAAGAAGCGTTCTTTGGCGCGGGCTTTTTCTTCATCGCGGCGTCCGCCACCGAGGCAGGCATCGTATTGATGTTTTTCGATGGTATCGAGGAGGGTGACGGTTTGAAGTTTGTTGCGGGAAGCGTTAGGACCTTTTTCTTCGACAACCCGGCCGGTATCGATGGAGTCTTGAACGAGACCAACGACGAGTTGGGCACGGAGGAGTTTTACGAATTCATCGCGGTAGACCATGGTCTCCTCAAAGTTGTGACCGGTATCGACATGAACCAATGGGAAGGGAGGACGTGCGGGCCAGAAGGCTTTTTTTGCGAGCCATGCCATCACGATGGAATCTTTACCGCCAGAGAAGAGAAGGGCGGGGTTCTGAAACTGAGCGGCGGTCTCACGGAGTATAAAGATCGCCTCGGCTTCGAGTTGGTCGAGATGGGAGAGGTTATAGTTCATTTTAAAGTAAAAGCTGAAATGCTGAAAAACTGAAACGCTGAAATTACAGAGATTTGCGGGTTTTTGAGACGATGGTTGTGAAAATTGCGAGGAGTTCTCCAGCTTCGCGATGGATAGCGTCTAGCTTAAGATCTGTGATTTGACAGTCTTCAATAAGATATTCTAGCCACAGTTGGGATTCATCTGCTTCTTGTAGTAGTACGTCGATTTTGGAGCAGAATTCGGAATCGGTGCGGGCGCGTGATGCTTCGCGAGTATGCGATGCAACAGAGGTTGCTGCACGCAGCAATTGTTTTCCTAGTATAGAAACTTCTTCTCGGTTTTTAGGAAGCGCGATATAAGAACCAATGACAGATGATCCGAATTCTTTGGTACGGTTTCTGATTTCTTGATTTAGGCGCATGGTTATGGGGTAAAAGCTGAAATGCTGAAATGAAGAGGTAAAAGCTGAGAAAACTCGCGAAGCGCTGTATTTATTTTCAGCTTTTCAGTGTTTTAGTTTTTCAGCGTTTATTTTTGGCGGGCGGGGTTTTGGGGGGGATTTGGGACGGGGTCAAGAAATAATTAGTAAGTTAAGTGAAATACTAATGTATTTAGTCAACTTCATTGTATAGAGGCAGGATGTCGATCCTACTTCGCGTGAAGGCTAAGAAGGACAAGAGGTCTGAAAGTCTGAAGGTCTGAAGGTCTTAGTTACAATCGCTGGTGCGATTTTATTTAACCGCACCAGCGGTTCTGGATATGACTTTTAGACTTTGGACTTTTGACACTTCGCTTCGCGCGGCTACCGAAGATCGCCGCTACTTTCAGCGCGAGATTCTCTCGCGGACGGCTTCGACGAGTTCAATGGCGGCTTCTTCGATGGAGAGTTTCTCGGTGTGGAGGGTGAGATTGGGGTTTTGTGGGGGTTCGAAGGAGTTGTCTTTGCCGGTGAAGTGGGCGATTTCGCCGCGGGCGGCTTTGGCGTAGAGGCCTTTGACGTCGCGTTTTTCACAGGCTTGGTAGGAGGCGTTGACGTAGACTTCGAATAGATTTTTTTCACCGACGATACCACGGGCGAGGTCGCGGAGTTCGCCGCGGGGGGTGATGGCGGAGATAAAAACGATGACGCCATTTTCAACGAGGATTTTGGCGAGCTCGGCGATGCGACGGATGTTTTCGAGTCGGTCTTCATCGGTGAAGCCGAGGTTGGAGTTGAGACCGGCGCGGAGGTTATCGCCATCGAGGATGATGGTGAAGTGACCTTGTTGATGGAGGACGCGTTCGGCAGCGTTGGCGATGGTGGATTTTCCGGAACCGGAGAGTCCGCACATCCAGATGGCAAGACCTTTTTGTTCTAACAGAACTTCCTTATCGTGGCG
>JBILAN010000111.1:0-6426 GCA_044354135.1 Luteolibacter sp. | reverse complement strand
TGCCAGATGCATGGGGAAAAAAGCATTTGCTGAAGAATGTGGCAGGGAAAAACGGGACGGTGATTGTATTTGCCTGCAACCATTGCCCTTACGTTATACATATTGCCAAGGCACTTGGACAATTTGCTAAAACGTATGCTGCGCATGGAGTGAATACCGTTGCGATCAACTCCAACGATATTCAAACATTCCCTCAAGACGGGCCAGAACCCATGAAAGAGTTTGCGAGGCAATATGGTTGGGATTTTCCCTACCTGATTGACGAAACCCAGATGATCGCGAAATCCTATGGAGCGGCCTGCACCCCGGATTTCTTCCTCATCGACGGTGAAGGCAAAATCATCTACACTGGACAATTCGATGGATCCCGCCCGGGTTCGGATGTCGTCGCAAACGGTGCGGATCTCATCGCGGCGATTAATTGCCTACTTACCGATCAACCACCTGCCAGAGGACTCCCTAGCAGCGGATGCAGCATCAAATGGAAGCCAGGCAAAGAGCCTCGATGGTTTGCTGCGGTGAACTGAAAGCGGCGGCAATGGAATTGATTTGATCGCATGGAGAATTCAATCCGTCTCCACGATATCCCAGTTGATTGAAAGAATTCACTATTCACCAAGTAACCGAGCATTCATGCCATCCATCAAAAACCTCAAATCTTTTTCCCTACTTTTCATCTTTTCCTCTGTCGCTTGCAAAGCCGCGCCATCTGAGCTCTCAGGGATTTATCCGCATCTCGCGATGTTCAACTCCCAGAAGGAATGCGGAACCGGTGCGGTCGTGCCTTGGGCAGATAAACTCTGGGTGGTCACCTACGCGCCGCACCAACCCAAGGGCTCAGATGACAAACTCTACTCAATTTCAAAAGATCTCACCCAAACCATCCACCCCGAATCTATCGGTGGCACACCCGCCAATCGGATGATTCATAAGGAATCCGAACAACTTTTTATCGGTCCATACGCAGTCGGCAAAACCGGCGAAGTCCGAGCAATTCCCTACGATAAAATGCCGGGCCGCCACACTGGCAACGCTCGCCATCTAACCGATCCCGCAGGAAAAATCTATTTCGCAACCATGGAAGAGGGTATCTACGAAGTGGATGTGAAAACCCTCGGGTTCACCGAGTTGTTTGCCGACTCACAAGAACAAAAGGGCAAACCGCCTGAGGGTCGTCGCTATGCCGATCTTCCCGGATATCATGGCAAAGGTTTGTATTCTGGACAAGGCGTATTGATCTATTCTAACAACGGTGAAAAATCGAAAGAGGCACTCTCCAATCCTCGCATCCCATCCGGCGTGCTGGCCGAGTGGGATGGAAAATCGGACACGTGGAAAGTCGTGCGTCGCAACCAGTTCACCGAAGTGACAGGTCGCGGAGGAATTTATGGCAGTGCAGACCCTGCCAGCGATCCGATCTGGGCGACAGGTTGGGATAACAAATCCGCCATCCTCGCTCTGCGTGAGCCAGCCACTGGTTGGACATTTTACCGTATACCCAAAGCATCGCACTCCTACGACGGCGCTCACGGTTGGAATACCGAATGGCCACGCATCCGTGAAATCGGCGATGAAGAATTCCTCATGACTATGCACGGCACAATGTGGCGCTTTCCAAAAACTTTCAGCAGCACGAACTCCGCTGGCCTCGCGCCACGTTCCAACTATTTAAAAGTCATCGGAGACTTCTCACGTTGGGGTGATCATGTTGTGTTTGGTTGTGATGACACCGCGAAAGCTGAATTCCTTAACAAGCGCGTAGCCAAAGGCGAAATCTCCGCCGCCCAATCGCAATCCAATCTGTGGTTTGTGAAACCCGATCAAATCGACAACTTCGGTCCGGTCATCGGCCGCGGTATGGTGTGGGAAAGGGAAGACATCGCTGCCAACAAACCGTCCGATCCCTTTCTCTTCGCCGGCTACCAACACCGCTGCCTGCACATCAGTCATGCAAACAAAAGCCCGGTCCCGATTTTGTTAGAAATCGATGCCTTGGGCAACGGCAAGTGGAAAACGCTGCGCGAAATATCCGCTCAAAACTACACCTACGTCGACTTCAACATAGCCGATCCCGTTACATGGATCCGCCTGCGCACTAGGGAAAACGTCAAAGACATCACTGCCGCGTTCAGCTACAGCCTCCTAGACTTACGTAATACCAACGCTGACCCAATTTTCGACGGCCTCGCCAAACCTGGAGAGCCACTTACCGGCGGTATCCTCCGAGCCCTCGACAGCAACGCCCGCACCATGGGCTTTGCTGCCACCGATGCATCTGGAAAATCCATTGGTTACTACGAGCTCGATGAAAAACTCGAACTCAAGCCCACCCCTAAAGAAGGCGAACCCGCATACAGCAACGAACACGCAGCGATTCCGAAAGGTGATTTCCTCGTCATCGACGAAGCATCCGTTCTTTTCCACGATCAAGACGGCAAGCGTTGGAGACTTCCCAAAGGAGAAATCGGCAACCATCCGCTCGGCAGCTACCGCGTTGCCCGCGAGATCGTCACCGAGCGCGATATTTTCAATGCCGATGGCACTCTCTATGAACTCCCAGCGCGTAATGCCGGCGGTTTTATAAAGGTCCGCCCCATCACCACTCACAACCGCCTCATCCACGATCTCTGCGGTTATCGCGGCCTGCTGGTCATGAGTGGTATCGCGAAAGACGCGCCCGAATCTAACAAACACATCATCCGCTCCACCGATGGAAAAACCGCAGTATGGGTAGGAGGCATCGATGATCTCTGGAAACTCGGCCTACCCCGCGGCATCGGCGGCCCTTGGAAAGACACAGCAGTGAAAGCGGGCGAGGTTTCCGATCCTTACCTGATGACCGCCTACGAGCTAAAATCCCTGACGCTCACCACCTCAATCCCTGCAAATATAACCGCGGAAATCGACATCACTGGCAATGGCGACTGGGCCGCCTACCAAACTTTCGAGGTGAAGGATCAAATGAAATACACTTTCCCCGATTCCTTTTCCGCCTACTGGATCCGTTTCCGCAGCGACAAAGACTGCACCGCAACTGCGACTCTAGTTTATGAATAACCCAAATCCTTATGAAACGAGCTCTTACATTAATTTACTCACTGCTACTCGCCCTCACTTCGCTTTCCCAAGCTGCAGAAAAAACTCACAGCGAGCCACCCGTCAAAGCTCCATTCAAAAAAGGCGAGGACTCGCTTTCGGTGAATGATTGGTGGAATCAGCCGACCAGCCCTATTATCGATCTCAAAGTCGCACGCGATCAGGTTGTATGCTTCGGAATCTACACCGTTTCTAACAAAAATTTAAAACTCAGCGCTCAGCTTTATCCACTCTATCCCGATGAAACACGCGAGGTACGTCTTGAAGTTGAAAGCAATGGAGCATGGAAAAAAATCGCCACCCAGAAAGTCAACGATATCGGTTGGTCCACTTGTTTCCGCATTGAAAACTGGGATGATACGAAAAATGTAAAATACCGCTTACTCCATGGCGAGAAGGCCAGCTTTGAGGGACTTGTCCGTGCTGATCCAAAACACAAAGACCAGATCGAAGTCGCTGCACTTTCCTGTAATTCCAATAAAGACCGCGGTCTGCGCGAGGAATACACCCGCAACATCAATCACCAAGATCCAGATCTTGTCTTTTTCGCAGGTGATCAATCCTACGATCACAAAGAACACACCGCCGCATGGCTCAAGTTCGGCCTCGCGTTTCGCGAAATTTTCCGTACCCGCCCATGCGTAACGATTCCAGACGACCACGACATCGGCCAAGCGAATCTCTGGGGAGAGAATGGCAAGGAATCCAAAACCGGAGCTGGCCACGACGGTGGTTATTTCTTCCACCCAGAATATGTGAAAATGGTCGAGCGCCAGCAATGCGCTCACTTACCTGATCCCTACGATCCAACAGCCATCCAACAAGGTATCGGCGTCTATTACACCAACCTCATCATCGGCGGCGTGGACTTCGCCATTATCGAAGATAGAAAATTCAAAACCGGACCCGAAGGTCGCCATCCGATGAAAGGCCCGCGCCCCGATCATATTCTCGATCCGACATATGATCCGAAAATCATCGATACTCCGGGACTTGAATTGTTAGGAAATCGCCAGGAGAAATTTCTCGAGGCTTGGGGCAAACAAAACGATGGAGTCGCGATGAAGGCAGTCCTTTCACAAACCGGTTTTTGCGGTGGCGCCCATCTTCATGGTACGAGCAAGAATCGTTTGCACGCGGATCTCGATTCCAATGGCTGGCCGCAAACAGCACGAAATCGTGCGCTTGAACTTATACAGAGAGCAAATGCCGTTCACATCGCTGGTGACCAACACCTCGCCACTCTAATTCAACATGGAATCAACAAACACGGAGACGGTCCTTGGGCGTTTGTCACACCCGCGATCGTAAACAACTACTACGGCCGTTGGTGGTGGCCAGAGGGTGAAAAGCCGTGTGATAACCGTAATCCGAACAACCCCCTACCTTGGACGGGAGATTATCTCGATGGTTTTGGTAACAAAATCACCATGCACGCTTATGCCAATCCTGACCCGAGACGCCGTGGGATTCGTCAATCGGATAAAATGGAAATGACCGAATTGAAACCCAACGAAGGATGGGCCGATGGTTGGGCTGTCATCCGCTTTGAAAAACCTGGTAAGCAAGTCACTTTCGAATGCTGGCCACGTTTTGAAGACGTGACCAAACCCACGGCTCAACAATTCCCTGGGTGGCCCAAGACGATTTCTTTGAAGAAAGATTAATCTCTACGACCTAACAGCATCGACGCGTAGTATAGCAGCATGGCGAGCGATCCAAGAGCTGCAACCACGTAGGTCATCGCCGCCCAGAAAAGCGCGTTCTCAGCTTTTCTATGATCCATAGAAGATGAAACCCCCGATTTTCCAAGCCATGCAAGCGCACGCTTACTGGCATCAAACTCAACCGGCAAGGTCACAAATGCGAACAAAGTGGTTAGAGCAAACAAACCGACCCAAATATAGAGAAAAATCGGCGTGTGAAAAACTGCGGCACCGAACATACCGGCAATCATGATGATATTCAATGTGGTGCCTGCGAATTGCACGGCGGGCACCATTTTTGAACGCATCGTTAGCCATGCATACGCCTTCTGATGTTGGATCGCGTGACCGCATTCGTGAGCCGCAACCGCAGCGGCTGCAATCGTGTTCATCGCATAAACCGATTCGCTCAAATTCACCGTGCGGGTTTTAGGATCGTAGTGATCGGTCAATTTCCCGGGCGTGCTGATGATTTGCACATCATTAATCCCGTTTTCACGCAGCATGATTTCTGCAATCTGCGCTCCTGTGTAACGCACGGAAATCTGTGAATACTCATTGAAACGCCGCTTCAAGGTATAGCTAACCAACCAGCTTATAAATACAGTAATCACAAAAATGATCACATAGGTCGGGGAAAAACCCATGATATAAGCGAAATGTGAAGACGTGATAAAGTCAAAATTCATGATGAAAAACTAATGCTAAATTTGGTTATTACAACTTATAGCGAAGCAAAATCACAAATTTTTCCTTAAATTTCAGAAAAATGACTAATTTTTAAAGGACGTTTTTAATCAAACGGAACTTTTCGTGGTAATTTCCTCCGTTGAATTTTTTGCAACAGGAATAACAAGCCACCGCACGTTTCATCGGGCGGACACGTTTGACATCTGATAAACAAGATGGGCAGACATAAATATATTTGCGTTTTATTCTACGACCTTTAAGCGGCAATGAATGGCGCGCGCTTTCATCTGGAATTCCTAATTCAATACAAGCCTTCTGCCACTCGACTCCATGAGGATCAATCTGACGGCGACCGCAGCGCTCAAATGCTAACAAATGTGCAAATTCATGTTTCAAGGTGCGCCAAACTTGAGCTTCTGATAGATCTTTGAGTTTGGGATTAATCTCGATCAACCGCTCTGGCCAACAAGCTCGACCTGCGGTCGTTTGCATTCTTGGATTCCATACTACTCTCACTTTCCTCGCAAGCTCAGGCAAACCAAATAACATCGCTTGCTCCTCGCACCACACAGTCATCCCCGGATCAAATTTATTTAAATTCTCTGTTAGAATACTTTTCTTCTTCGGCGATTTTACCCCGCGATTCCATATCGAAAATTTGAATTCCAGTTGTGGGAAAAAACTTGCCATCGATACGCCCAACTATGGTGATTCCCTCGTCCATGGCAAGCATCCTCGCGAGAAGAATTTACAATTTTCAATTTTCAAATCCCAAGGAAGATATCCCTCTGAATAACTCCCTCTCCACCTCTCCACCTCTCCACCTCTCCCCACTCTCCGCCCTCTGCTCTCCGCTCAAGACTCAGGTTTACAAGACCCAAGAGACAGGGTAGCTTATCCACCATGAAACGGATTCACCTCTCTTTTAGCTTCT
>JBILAN010000040.1:0-20819 GCA_044354135.1 Luteolibacter sp. | reverse complement strand
AATCTCGCCAAGCTCGCGTTAGAGCCATTTGTCCAAAGCAAAATCGAAAGTCTTCTCCACCTTCCCAACGGCATCATCCTCATCACGGGACCAACGGGCTCTGGTAAATCCACCAGTCTCTATTCCTTCCTCAGTGAGGTGAACAGCCCCGAGAAACGCATCGTCACGGTGGAAGATCCTGTGGAAAACAAACTCACCGGCGTCATGCAGATCGCAGTGAAATCCGAGATCGGCCTAACCTTCGCCGCCGCCTTGCGCTCCATTCTACGCGCCGATCCCAACATCGTCATGATCGGTGAGATTCGAGATTTGGAAACCGCTGAAATTGCCATCCGCGCCTCTCTAACAGGTCACCTCGTTTTCTCCACTCTCCACACCAACGATGCGATGGGTGGTATTTCGCGTTTGATCGATATGGGCGTCGAGCCATTCTTGGTATCTGCTGCTGTCCGCGCATTTCTAGCCCAACGTCTTGTGCGCCGGCTCTGCCCACATTGCAAAGTTCCACGTCAAATTTCCACACAGGACATCATCGATCTTGAAATACCCCGCGACATCCCTGGTCAAGTTTACTCACCCAAAGGTTGTGACCGCTGCCGCATGACTGGATTCTCCGGCCGACTCGCCATCTATGAGGTCGTGATTTTATCTCAGAAAATGCAAGAGCTCGTCGCACATTCCCGGCCTTTAGCCGAACTCAAAGCTCAAGCATTCCGAGACGGCTATGTGCCGATGCGGACTTACGGCTGGCACAAAGTCATGCAGGGACAAACGACGATTGAAGAAGTGATCTCCGTGACATCATTGGAGATTGGTGGAATGGAATAAAACGTCTTTACGGATATCCAATGTAGATCTATGTTCGAATCATGAAAGCCAAACTCGCAAAATGGGGTAACAGCCTTGCTGTGAGAATTCCCTCGCCTCTCGTCGCCAAAGCCTCGCTTATGGCTGGAAATAGCTTTGATGTGGAGTTTTCGGAAGGCTGTTTGCGACTGATCCCAGTGAGCGAGAATCCCAGCCTTGAGGAGCTTTTGTCGCAGATCACACCAGAAAATTGTCACCAAGAAACCGATTGGGGAACTCCAGTAGGAAAAGAAGTATGGTAACCAAGCGACGTAACAACTGCCCAGATCGGGGCGATTTAGGCTGGCTATCCATGAATCCGCAGCTCGGCCGCGAGCAAGCAGGGCGCAGACCAGCAGTTTGCCTGAGCCCAGCGAAATATAATCGCAAATCAGGCCTCGCGATTTTTTGTCCTATCACATCACAGATCAAAGGATATCCCTTCGAGGTGCTGATTACCGGCGCGAAAAACCTCAAAGGCGTGGTGCTTTCCGACCAACTCAAGTCGCTTGATTGGGAGCAACGTGATTTCGAAAAAATCGGTAAATGCTCCGAAGAGCAGCTAGCTCGCATTATCTCAAGTGCGACGATGTTGTTGAAACTTTGATTTTATAATCACTCATTTCCATGCCCCAATTTTCCTACAAAGCTCTCGCAACCAACGGCACCGTATCAACCGGTGAGATTGAGGCGTCGGATCGATCGGAAGCGTTGCGGGTTCTGGACAAGCGTGGCTTGCAGCCAGTCACAGTTAAAGATTCGTCGAAATCTCTAACAAAAAAGGAAACCGCAAAACCGAAGCAACGGGAATCAGTCAGTGACAAAACGGATTCTTCTGCTGACGGCACGATTAAACTCAAGCGCGCGGAGGTGATTCTTTTTACCGAAGAACTTTCTGACATGATAGGTGCAGGTTTGCAATTGGAGCCGGCGCTGAAGTCAATGGAGATGCGACAGGAGCTCGGCAGCCTGAAAGATGTTTCCCGAAGAATTCGTGAAATTGTTAGAGACGGGGTGAACTTCTCAGTAGCGTTGAAAAAAGTCAGCCCGAGTTTCGGACCACTATATTGTTCTTTAGCTGCAGCAGGCGAGGCATCGGGTGCCTTAGATACGATTTTAAAACGCCAAGCATACTATTTGAAAACTCTTGCCGAACTGCAGAGCAAATTGATTTTAGCGATGATTTACCCATCGTTTCTCATCCTGATGGGCCTCGGGGTCGGGGTCGTTTTTGTTACATTGCTTATTCCCCAGCTCTCCGAGCTAATCAAAAACACTCCAGGAGGAAAACTGCCGTGGGCCATCAATGGCTTGATGTATATCGCTGATTTCATCAAAACTTGGTGGCTTGTGATCCTGCTGCTGGTGATCGGTGGCTCCCTATTTTTCAAAGGATGGAAGGACAATGAAGAAAACCGACCTACGTGGGATAAGATGAAACTCAAAATTCCACTCATTGGCGCTGTGATTGCCTCAAGGTTCTATGTTCAGTTTCTTGAAACCATGGCGAACTTGGTGGGTAACGGCCTACCGCTGTTGCGCGCACTCGAACTCTCACGTGACGCAACCCAAAATCTGGCTATTCGAAAAAACTTGAACGACGTTATTGCTCAAGTTGGCGATGGCCGTGCGTTTTCAAAAGCGATGATTCGCTCAGAATCGTTTCCCCCGCTACTGATCGACATGATTGCCGTTGGCGAACAAACTGGAAAAATCGATCTCTCCCTGCGCCGCGCAGCGGAGCGCTATGACAAAGAACTGAACAAAGATATCCAGCGCATCATGGCACTCATCATGCCAGCAGTGCTGATTTTCATGGCATTGCTGATCGGCACTTTTGCCTATTTGATGATCACAGCAATCTTCCAGACGATGTCGAATTTGCGGTAAGCTAATCTCCCTATAGAACCAACAAAATCCATGAGTAACGATTCACAAAAAACGATCCGCAGCATCAGCCTGCCTCCCCTCGCCGCTTTTGCTCTTGCGTTGGGCATGGTCGGCTCCACTTACATCGCCGCCACCACTTGGCGTGATGTCCGCAAACAACCTGAAAAAAACAACATCCGCATCACCGGATCCGCCAAAAAAAGAATTGTTTCGGACCTGATTGAGTGGTCTGCAACTGTCGAAGATAAGGGCAAAGATCGCACCTCTGCCTATTTGGCGCTGAAAACCGGCACTGACAAAGTGGTCGAGTTTCTCAAAAGCCAAGGCATCCAGTCAGATGCGATCAAGACACAATCCGCAAACATTGTCGAAGATTTTGAAATCATTCTCGAAGACAAGGTGCTACCTGGCACCAACGTTCCTATACGCACAGAAATAAGAAAATCAGTTGGATTCAGGGCATTCCAAGTTGTCTCCGTGAGTTCTTCGAATGTGCAACAAATTGAAAAGGCATCACGTGAAATCACTTCCCTGTTAGAAAAAAACGTGAATGTAACTTCCAATGAACCGAGTTACTACTATACGCGCCTCGGCGAACTTAAACTTGAGATGCTGGCAGAAGCGGCCAAGGATGCGCGTAATCGCGCTGAAAATATCCTTCACTCCGCAGGCAATACTCAAATAGGCCCACTCGTTGATTCTTCCATGGGTATCATCAACATCAACCCCGCCAACTCCACTGAAACCTCCACCGAAGGCAACAACGACACCACTTCATACGAGAAAGATATCATCACCATCGTCCGTGCCGAATACGTGGTGAAGTAACCCATACTGTCGAGTTTTATGAACTACTTCGCATCTATCACTGACTTCTTCAAACCGCAAAAATGGGGCATGAACATGTTATTAGGTGGGGTATGCATCCTCATACCTATGATTGGCCCCATCATCGTGAGTGGATGGGCTATCACACAACTTTGGGGTCGAGGCGATGGGAAGAACCCATCTGAATATCCGCCTTTTGATTTTCAATATTTCACGAAATATCTCATGCGCGGCATCTGGTCGTTTCTGGCCCAAATGGTTGGTGGCTTGATCATGATGCCAGTCTTCCTCGTGCTATTTTTCGTTTTCATGCTGGTCGCTGTTCCAATTACCGAAAACAATGATGTCATTGGTGTTCTTGTGATGATGATCGGCTTTTTTGGCTACCTTGTCATCACAATGGCGATGAACTTCATCATCGCTCCTATTTCAATTGCGGCAACGATCGCCCAGGACTTTGTGCCGGCCTTCAATATCCGCTTTCTGCGCAATTTCCTTACATTGGTCTGGAAAGAACTGCTCATCTCAACGCTGTTTTTCTTTGCAATGGGCATCGTGTTGATGATCTTAGGAGTTTGCACCTGCTACATCGGATTTTTCGCCGGGTTTCCGGTGATCACTTTCACGTGGCAGCACTTACTGAAGCAACTTTATCTTCTCCATATCTCACGTGGTGGCATCGTCTTAACACGCAGCCCAAAGCTTAGTGATCTTCCGCCAGGCTTACCTCAAGCTCTTACATAATATCGATCACTGGCGATTATTTTTGGAGCCTAACCGCTCAAGCTTGTATGAGTTATCCAAAATATTTTGCCACCAAGTTGAGTTGTCCAGATACCATTTAACGGTCTCGCGGAATCCAGAAATCAGATCTTGCTTAGGCAACCAACCCAACTCCTCCTTGATCTTGGTCGCATCAATCGCATAACGAAAATCGTGGCCTGGGCGGTCAGGCACAAAACGTATTTTTTCTGCGTAAGATTTTCCGTCAGCGCGCGGACGAAGCTCATCAAGAAGACCACAAAGCAGACGTACCAAATCGATATTTCTTCGCTCGTTATTGGCTCCAATATTATAGGTCTGGCCGCAACGACCTCGATCAATCACAGCATGTATCGCCTCAACATGGTCTAGCACATAGATCCAATCTCGGACATTTTCGCCATCACCATAAACAGGAATTACTTCATCACGCAGCGCTTTAAGAATAACCACAGGGATCAGTTTTTCCGGAAATTGATAGGGCCCATAATTGTTAGTACAATTGGTCAGTAATACGGGTAGACCATAGGTAGCGGCCCAGGCACGAACAAGATGATCTGATGAAGCTTTGCTCGCCGAATACGGCGAGTGAGGATCATATGCCGTTTCCTCCGTGAAATGACCACTGGAACCCAGCGAGCCATATACTTCATCGGTTGATACATGTAGAAATCTGAATCGGCTTTTGCCCTCTCCTGACAGAGAGTCAAAATGTGAACGTGCGGCCTCTAATAAGTTATAAGTACCCACGATATTGGTCTGGATGAATTGACTAGTATTATCAATCGAACGATCGACGTGACTTTCGGCGGCGAGATGAATGATCCACTCAGGTTGAAAATCATCTACAAGCTTCTTGAGAGTAGCGGGATCACAAATATCTGCATGGGCAAAACGATAACGGGAATGCACCGTAAGATCATCGAGCGAATGATGATTACCTGCATAGGTAAGCGCATCTAAATTGAGCACGGTGTGTTCCCTAGCCGTAAGGAACATGCGAACAAGATTACTACCGATAAAACCGCAGCCACCAGTGATGAGGATTTTCATAATGTAGTTTTAAGACATCTTGATGCAGTGCCTCGTATCACATTCGATGACTATGTAGACTTTAGCCGGAAACTTTTGCTCTGTAAACAAAACAGGGAGAGATTGCTGCAACTCTCGATGAATTGAAATGCCAATCCATATTACCCCATAGCGGGTCTGGCGAGATGCACGAACTGGCGCATCAAAGCACGAGTTTCATCCTGCCAGTTTTGAAGTGCTTTACGTGAAACATCAGCACGATCGGCAAGGGCTTGCTCAAGCTCGCGATAATTTTCACAAATTTTTTCATAAAGCTGAGTAAGTGCTTCTGCGGTGCGCTGGCTGTAACCTGGCGCGGCCTGAATTTGTGACAGGCGCTCTTCAGCTACACGGCGAGCTTCGCCCATTTCTGCGAGCAGGATTTTACTATCCGGTACGCGGCGCAGGCCTTCGACGAGACCGATTTTAGAAAGTGTCCAAATCGTCCATTTGGTTGGATCCCACTGCCATGACTTCACCCCGTTGCGATAATCGTGTTGGAATTCATGGTGATAGTTATGATACCCCTCGCCGAAGGTGAGGAAAGCCATAAGCGCGCTATCGCGGGCAGAATGTTTGGTGGAATAGGGTTGTTTGCCGACCGTATGGCAAAGTGAGTTGATGAAGAAGGTGCAATGTTGGGCGATTACGATGCGGGTCACACCGGCGATGAGGAACCCCCCGAGGGCGCCCTGCACAGGATCAAGGTTCATCAATGAGTTGTAGCCGTAACCAAGCAAAGTTGGGATAATCAGTCCGAGTATAAGACCGATCCAATGAGTGTATTTATGCTGCCACATGACCAGCTTGTCTTTACGGAGATCGGCAACGTTGTCGATGGGAGGCTCAGGATTGAGCTTGAATAGCAGCCAACCGATGTGCGCCCAAAAAAAACCTTTTGAAATGTCGTATGGGTCTTCGTCATGATCGACGTGCTTGTGGTGACGGCGATGGTCGGAGGACCAGTTGAGGCAAGAGTTTTCAAAGGCGCAGGCACCGAAAAGCAGGGTGAAAAGTTTCACCGGAGTCTTTGCTTTGAAGGAAATGTGGGAAAAAAGGCGGTGGTAACCGACTGTGATGCTCATCATCGTCGCACAAAGGTAAAAGAAGAACATACCAAACTGGAACCAATCAATTCCAAAATGATAGAGATAGATAGGAGCGCCGATAAGGGCGATAAGGGCTGTGCCGATAAGGAAACTGGAAGTGATCCAGTTCACGCGGTCAAAGGGGATACGAAACATAATTTTATATTATCATTACTTGTGGCCGGCAATATGATGCGCCACAGAGCGGACTCCTAATTAACCCGATACATGCGCACAGGCAAGAAACGATTTTTCACAAAAACTCCGCAAATCTTGAGGTTTCTTCATGGATAAAGGGAATTCGACCGCTATGAGGGGCAATCTAGCGAGGATGAAGAAATGGAGAGTTTTTAACCACGAATTTCACGAATGACTCGAATTTTTGAATGAAAAAACCTCTCTTATTCGTGCCCATTCGCGCTATTCGTGGTCGGAATCCTATTTTCCAGACTTGTTATGCTTCGGATCTTCAACATATGAACGAGTATGAAGAAAGGCGTGACAAACAACTGCAGCACGCCAATTTGATTGGCGATAAAGCATGGATGACTTCAGGAAAAATCTCTTGGTTCTCGCTTCAGCAGGTTCAGGCAAAACGTTTTGCCTGAGCGACCGCATCATCGCCCTGACGGCGATGGGGGTTGATCCTGAGAAAATCGTCGCCCTGACCTTTACCCGCAAGGCTGCAGGTGAATTTGCCGATGCCATCCTTGAAAAACTCGCCGAAGCCGCCAGCGATCCGAAATGCGGCAACAAGCTAGCTGAGCGGATCTCTGCGAAAGACGTCGATTTCACCGAACTTCTGGAAAAAATGGTGAAAAGCCTGCCCAAACTGACCCTTGGGACCATGGACGCGTTTTTCGCGCGGGTGGTAAAAAGTTTCCAATACGAACTCGGCATCACGGGCGGAAAGTTCGAATTGCTTGAGGGCGAGGTTGCCATCTCCGTCCATGACGATCTAATGGAAAACCTATTGGACGGTGGTTTGGATGCGGCGTTCGAAGAGGAATTTGTGGAAATTTTCCGCCGTGCCACCGCAGGAAAAGAAAACGCCTTGGTATTGGATGACTTAAGAAAATTTATCTCCAACTGGCATTCCATCTATGGCGCACGCGACAATCTTGAATGGGGCCCCGCGACGCTCTCGCCGCATGAAATCGGTGATTGGGAAAAACAGAAGATGGGGTTGATCGAATCGATCCGCCGTGATTGGCCGAATGTGGTCATGACCCACAATGGTCAACAGGGGGCTTTTGAGAAAATGATGACCTGTTTCGAGCAACACACGATAGGCAGCGGTTCGTTTGATAAGGCAACGAGCCTTTTATCAAACACCATCGATGCGATCTGCAAATCCGAAGGAGAGATTCATACTACTTTTCAGAAAGCATTCACGATCACCGGGATCGCTGCTCAGAATTTACGCAAAATCATCACTCTTGCCGCGAATTGCGAATTCGCAGCTGCACTTTCAAGAACTCGCGGAATCCATCAAGTCATCCATTCCTATGATGTATTGATGGAACGTGAGCTACGTAGCAAAGGCCGACTCGGATTCAACGACGTAAAACGCTTGATGGGAAATTGGATTCAAAATGAGGACGCGCGGCTTCGCCGAGAAGCGATCGATTTCCGACTCGATGCTCGATATCAACATTGGCTGTTAGATGAATTTCAAGACACCAGCAAAGACGAATGGAACGGCTTGGAACCATGGATCGATGAAGCGCTCACCGATCAAGCGGCGAGCGTGTTCGTGGTCGGCGATAAAAAGCAGGCTATCTATGCGTGGCGTGGCGGCGAGGTCGGCTTGTTTGACGAACTGACCGAGAAATACCGCGGCGCAAAAGATGATCCTTTGGCGCTTCAGATCGATACCATGGCGGAGTCATGGCGATCCTGCCCCGAGGTGCTTGATTTTGTTAACCAAGTTTGCGGCGATGCAACGACCATGACCGAGCTTTTCGGCGATGCGGCAAACAGTTGGAACAGTGGCTGGGAAAAACACATCTCTGCAAAACCATTATCCGCGCCAGACAAATCCGGACACGCTCGTGTTGAAATTGTTGAAAAAGACGACCTGACGTCGCGTGTCATCTCGCAACTTCACGATCTTGGAATCGGCACCAAAGAACTTTCATGCGGAATCTTGGTTTCCAAAAACGACGAGGTCAGGGAATGGGCTGACGCACTGCGTGAAGAAGGTTTTCAGGTTGTAGAAGAAGGCGTGCGCGAACCAGGACGCGATCATCCGGTCGGCGTGATGATCTGGCATCTGCTGCGTTGGCTTGCCGATCCATCGGACACGTTCGCGAAACAGGTTGTCATCATGTCTCCTCTTGGTGAAATTTTCACGAATCAATACGGCAAAGATTTCCGAGTCACCTGGGATGTAATCAGCACGAAATGTTCTGAGATCGGTTTCAGTGAAACGATTCGTGAATTGTTAGAACCCATTTCCGAGACATGGCAGGCGTTTGGAAAACATCGATTCGAAGATATTTTACAAGCGCTCAAACAACTTGATGATCAAGGCGTGGTGTTGGTAAAAGACGCAGCGGATTGGATAGGTAGAATGAAAATTTCACAAAGCCCTGGCGTGGCTGCGATCCAGGTGATGACCATCCATAAATCCAAAGGTTTGGGTTTCGATGTCGTGATTTTACCGGGCGTGAGTAACGACAAGATTCCATCGCTCACTCATTTCAACTCGTTGAAGACAGAGACTTGGACTTCCAGTGCGCCGCCTTCATGGGTCAGAAAAGTGATCCCGGAATTGCGCGAGGCTGAAAATGCATGGATAAACCAACAAACCTACGAGGCGTTCTGTAAATTTTATGTCGCACTCACCCGCGCGAAACGCGGCTTGTATATCTATCTCGATGCGCTTTCGAAAAATCCAGAACCCAACAAACCAAGCTTGGGAAATTGGCTGCGCAACAGCCTGGGCCTCGGACACGAGGCGAATGAAGTTTTTGAAATTGGTTCAGATTCCTGGCATGCCGCCATTCCACCTCACGAAGATCGACAACCCGAAGCCATCCCTAGTATTTCGAGATCCATCCCGAAACGCGCACGCACCACCCCGAGCAGCGGGAAAAAAGTGGTGATCACCGGAACCGGCAACGCCTCCGCCCGCCGCAAAGGCATCACCATCCACCGCGCCTTCGAGAAAATCGGCTGGCTCGATGATGCGGAGTTGTTAGAATTTTCTCCCGACATTTCGGATGCCATGACCGAGGTGCTGGTCGCACCGGAAATCCGCGCCCTGCTTTCACGCAACGGCAAATCCATCCGCCTCTACCGCGAACAACGTATTGAAGCACTTCTCAACGACAAATGGATGAGCGGCGTCATCGACCGGCTCCACGTCCACACCGATGATACCCTAGTCGAAATCATCGATTTCAAAACCGACCGCGTCGTTAACGCCGCCGAGCTAAAAGAACGCTACGCCACCCAAATGGAATCCTACCGCGCTGCAGTAAGCCGCATTTATCCAAAAGCAGAGATCCGAAGCGTGATGGTATCGACGGTTTTGAGGCAGGTGGTGAGGTAGACTGGAAACTAAGCCGTTAGGTCGTCCTGGCTTATTTCTAACAGGAGGGAGGAGATCAAGGAGATGAGGAGGAAATGTATATGGAGAAAATGAGACACACTCATTCTCTCTCGATCTACGCTATGCCTAAATAGTAAGGCATTTTGCGTCTATCCCCCTCCTCTTCTCCTGTTTCTCTTCTCTCCTTGTAAAAGATAGCCGGAATCACCAAGGAAGCCCAGTTCAATGCTGATACTTGCGCTTGAAGCGGAGGGCGGCGGCTTGTTTGGCGATAATGCCTTGGAGGTAAGCGACTTCTTCTGCGTCCATGCTGTGATCAACGGTCAGGAGTTTTTCCTCGGCGCGTTTGATGGCGTCTTCGGTGGCTTGTTCGTCGATCTCCGCTTCGCCCAATGCCATGTCTGTTAGAACGACCGCTTTGGTTTGGCTGATTTCCGCGAAGCCGGAGCCGATCGCCAAGGTAACGATCTGACCTTGATGAAGGTAGCGGAGTTCTCCGGGCTGGAGAGCAGTCACCAAACCTGCGTGGCTTGGTAAAATTCCCATCTCACCATCTGCACCTGGCAGATAGACATTTTCGACGGTGTCCGAGAAAATCTTTTTCTCAGGTGTGACGATTTCGAGATGAAGCATAGAAGTTATTAGTTATAGGTTATTAGTTAAAAGTTATTGGGAAGAATTTTCACTTCTAACAAATAACTATTAACGTTTAACGGGACGATCAGTCGCGGGAGACGGTTTCGATACCGGCTCTCATATAGAAGTTACCTTCGGAAACATCGTCCCACTTGCCATCGAGGATTTCTGCGAAGCCTTTGACGGTGTCTTCGAGAGAGACGAGCGCGCCGGGAACGTTGGTGAAAATCTCAGCCACGTGGAATGGCTGGGTGAGGAAACGTTGAATTTTACGAGCGCGGAAGACGGTCATTTTGTCTTCGTCGTTTAGCTCATCCATACCAAGAATCGCGATGATGTCCTGAAGGTCTTTGTAACGCTGAAGCACGAGCTGAACGCCACGAGCGACGCGGTAGTGCTCTTCACCGACGACTTCTGGAGCGAGTGCTTTGGAAGTGGATGCGAGAGGGTCAACCGCTGGGAAGAGCGCTTGTTCTGCGAGCGAGCGCTCGAGAACCACCGTTGCGTCAAGGTGAGCAAAGGTGTTGGCAGGAGCTGGGTCGGTCAAGTCGTCCGCAGGGACGTAAACCGCTTGAATCGAAGTGATCGATCCTTTGTTGGTGGAAGTGATGCGCTCTTGGAGAACGGACATCTCTTCGGAAAGGGTTGGCTGGTAACCCACAGCGGAAGGAGTCCGTCCGAGAAGAGCGGACACTTCCGAACCAGCTTGGGAGAAACGGAAGATGTTGTCGACGAAGAGAAGAACGTCCTGACCTTCTTCGTCTCGGAAGTATTCCGCCATGGTGAGAGCGGAAAGAGCAACGCGGAGACGAGCACCCGGAGGCTCGTTCATCTGGCCGTAGCAAAGCGCGACTTTAGAACCTTCTGCGGAGAGCACTGGATTGCCTTTGGCATCGAGTTTCGGATGACCTTTTTCATCTTTTTCCGTCGCGATAACTCCGGATTCGATCATTTCCCAATAGAGGTCGTTACCTTCACGGGTCCGCTCACCCACACCGGCGAAGACGGAGAAACCACCGTGTGCTTTCGCGATGTTGTTGATGAGCTCCATGATAACGACGGTTTTACCCACACCCGCACCACCGAACATACCGCCTTTACCACCCTTGAGCAGCGGACAGATAAGGTCGATGACTTTGATACCCGTGACGAGAACTTCGGTCGCGGCGGATTGATCTGTTAAGGAAGGAGCCGGGCGATGAATAGGAGAGCGATGGTTGGCATCGGCAAGCGCAACGTTTTCGTCAACGAGGTCACCGGTGACGTTGAAGATGCGACCGAGCACTTGTTTGCCGACAGGAACCGCGATGGCTTTACCGGTATCGGTGAGGCTCATGCCGCGCTTGAGACCGTCCGTGGTGGACATCGCAACTGCGCGCACCCAGCCGTCGCCAAGGTGTTGTTGAACTTCGAGAACCAGCTTGGTATCGACACCGTTGAGAACGTATTTGATCTCAAGTGCGTTGTAGATTTCCGGCAGTTTGCTGGCTTTGGAGAAATCAGCGTCGATGACGGCGCCGATGATTTGGACGATGGTTCCTTGGTTGCTCATGGTGGACGAAGTTACTAGTGGGAAGTTTGAAGTTTCGGGGAAAATTTGTTAGATAGATGCTTATTCCATCGCCTTCATGGCGGTGGTGATTTCTAGGAGCTCGGCAGTGATGGCTGCCTGGCGGACCTTGTTGTATTCGAGGGTGAGTTCCTTGATAAATTTCTTGGCGTTATCAGTGGCGGCTTTCATCGCGACCATACGGGCGGAGTGCTCGGTGGCGCGGGATTCGAGGAGCGCCTGATAGACCTGGAAGTTCACATAAAGCGGAAGAATGGATGCGAGAACTTCGTCGACAGAAGGCTCGAAGAGGGAATCTTTGCTATCGCCATCAATCAAGCCGCTATCATCGGATGCGGTCGGCGGTAGAACCGGGAGGAGTTGTTTGACCTCAGGAACTTGCGTGAGGGTGTTTACGAAGCGGGTGAAGACGATGGAGACCTTATCGTAGTTTCCTTCGGTGAATTGCTTGGTAAGGAATGCCGCGATAGCGCGTGCATCTGGGAAAGGAACAGGATCTTTTACTGTGAAATCGGCGAGGATTTTTTTGCCCAGTTTTTCTAACATCACCCGAAGTTTACGACCGACGGTGACGTAATCAGCAGTATCGGAAGTTTCCGCACGGAGTTTTTTCGCAAGGTTGGTATTGAGCGGACCGCAGAGACCTTTGTCGGTGGAGATGACCAGCACCAACTCACGCTTACCCTCGCGGGCTTGCAAGAGTGGATGCGAAGCTTCGTCGTTAAAGTTCGCAGAGATGTCACTCAAAACGGCATTGAGCTGAGATGAATAATCGCGCCCAGCCATGGCTTGGTCTTGCGCTTTTTTCATCTTCGCGGCCGCAACGAGTTGCATCGCCCGAGTGATTTGGGCGGTGTTCTTCACCGATTTGATTCGGCGGCGGATGTCTCGGAGGTTGGCCACTGTTTTAAGAAATTAGGTGATTAGATATTGTGATAATTGAGGCATTGGATCGGGGAGATTTGGTCAAAAGAACCCAATATCCCAATATCCAATGTCTTTTTTACTATTTAAATGACTGCTTGAAGTCACCGATGGCTTGTTTGACGGCGTCGACCATGGCGGCGTCTTTTTTAAGGTCCGGTTTTTCATTACGGATCTTGTCGAGGATGTCGCCTTTGCGGGTGTTGAAGAACTCGCCCATCGCGTCTTGGCAACGTCCGATGTCTTTTACTGCAACGTCGTCGAAGAAACCGTTCTGCATCGCAAAGAGGTAGATCGACTCCATTTCCATCGCAAGTGGAGAGTATTGGTTTTGCTTGAAGAGCTCAACGATGCGGGCACCACGCTCAAGTTTCTTCTTGGTCTGCGCATCGAGGTCGGAACCGAACTGAGCGAAGGCTTGAAGCTCGCGATACTGGGCGAGGTCGAGTTTCGTGGTTCCTGCAACCGATTTGATCGTCTTGGTTTGCGCAGCAGAGCCGACGCGGGAAACCGAGAGACCGACCGAGATCGCGGGGCGGATACCTTGATAGAAAAGATCGGTTTCAAGATAGATCTGACCGTCGGTAATGGAGATCACGTTGGTTGGGATGTATGCGGAGACGTCGCCTGCTTGCGTTTCGATGATAGGCAGAGCGGTAAGTGAACCGCCGCCGGCTGCATCGGTAAGACGTGCGGAGCGCTCGAGCAAACGGGAGTGGAGGTAGAAAACGTCACCCGGGTAAGCCTCACGACCGGATGGGCGGCGAAGGATGAGGGAAACTTGGCGATATGCCACAGCGTGTTTGGAAAGGTCATCGAACACGATCAAGCAATCCTGACCTTTATCCATGAGGTATTCGGCAATCGCGCAACCGGCGTATGGAGCGAGGAACTGCATGGCAGCAGCATCGGAAGCGGAGGCTGAAACGATGGTGGTGTATTCCATCGCGCCGGCGTCTTCGAGGATTTTCTGGATACGGGCGACGTTGGAGAGTTTCTGACCGATGGCCACGTAGATACAAAACATCGGCTTGTAGTTCTGTAGCTTGCCTTGCTCAGCAGCTTTGTTTTGCTGGGCTTGAGAAATGATTGTGTCCACAGCGATGGTGGTTTTACCAGTGGCACGGTCACCGATGATTAGCTCGCGCTGACCGCGGCCGATTGGCACCATGGCATCGATCGCCATGATTCCGGTCTGCACTGGCACGGAAACGGATTTCCGTTTGATAATACCAGGAGCAATTTTCTCCATCGGGTATTGAGCGGATGCGGCGATCTCGCCTTTGCCGTCGATCGGTGCGCCGAGGGCGTTAACCACGCGACCGAGAAGGGCCTCGCCGACAGGAATGGAAAGAAGTTTGCCAGAGGTGCGGCAGGTTGCGCCTTCGGTCACTGCGGTATAATCGCCGAGAAGAACGACACCCACTTCGCTTTCCTCAAGGTTCAACGCCATGCCCGTCACGCCGCCATCGAACTCAATCATTTCATTGAGCATGACGTCGGAGAGCCCTTCGACGATGGCGACGCCGTCACCGACTTTGCGGACGACGCCGGTATTGGTTTTTTCAACGCTCGAGCTGATGCCGGCGATTTGTTTTTCGATGTCCTGGAGGATGCTGCTCATAAGATAAGGTTGAGGAGTGAGTAGTGAATGGTGAAAAGGGAAATGTTAGAATGCTTTGGAGAGACGGTCGATGCGACCTTGAACGGAACCGTCTAGGACGTCGTCGCCGACTTTGATGCGAAGCCCGCCGAGGAGCTCTGGTTTGATTTTGTATTCAATGGTGAGTTTTGCACCGTAATCTTTGGTGAGACCTGCGACGACTTTCTTACGCTCGGCATCGTTCAACGCGGTGGCGCTTTCAACCACCACGGCACGACGAGCTTGTTCGAGACGCGTGAGGCGCTGGATCGAAGCAAGGATCGCTTGGAAATCACGTGGTTTGGCGGCGATGAGTTTGGAGACCAGATCCCGCAGCTTGTTGTCGTCAAGCTGGCCGTTCACTTGGCACAAGCCGTAGAGACGGCGAGCGGTGGCAGCAGCGATTTTGGAGATTTTCATCGTGGTCTGGTTGAGAGAAAGGAGAAATTAGTTGCCAACTTTGGCGAGGGCTTCTTCGTTGATGCGATGTTGGTCTGCATCGGTGAGGACTTTGCCGGTGACTTGGGAAGTGGTGTTGGCGACTAGGCGGCCGAACTCGCGTTTCAGCTCGGCAGAGATGCGCGCGCGGTCGGCGTTGGCAGCAGCCTCGGCTTTCGCAAGGATTTGTTGGGCTTGGGCAATGGCTTCCTGAGCTTTTTGTTCGGTGAAAGCAGCGGCGCCTTGTTTGGCCTCAGCAACTAAACGAAGAGCGTCTTCGTTTGCCTTGGCGATGGCGGCAGCGGTGGTGGCTTCGGATTCAGCTAGCTGCTTTTCGATTTGCTTGAGCTTTTCTTCACCAGCGGCGATGCGCTCGCGGCGTTGCTCGAGCATTTTTTGGATTGGTCCAAAAGCGAATTTCTTGAGGACAATGATGACCAAAAAGAAATTGACAACCTGTGCGACAAAAAACGCACCGTGAAGTCCGAAGGTATCCGAGAGAGCCTCAAGGGCACCTGGTTGTTCGGCTGCTGTTGCAAGGAAGATCATCATAGCTGGAAAGTCGTTTGGAAAATGAAGAAATAAGTAAGGGGTAGCTGCGTGCGCCCAAAGGCACACGCAGCAAAATGCTTTATTCGAACGGCACTGCGAATGCGGTGAGGATGAAGATACCCTCGATAAGTGCTGCAAGAATAATCGAAATCACGAGGACTGGGGTAGCTGCACCGGGGTTGCGGCCCGTTGCTTCTGCTGCCTTGGATCCAAGAAGACCGATACCGATGCCACCACCAAGGGCGGCGAGTGCTACTGCGAATGCTTTAGTTGCCATATTGTCAGTTTATTATGTGTTTTGTTTTGTTTTGTTTCTGCATCCCCCACGTGCTTTGACATGGTCTGAATGCTGAGATGATTTAATGCGCATCATGGTCGTCGCCATGATCACAGATGAGTTTGAGGAAAATTGCACAGAGAAGGGTGAAAACGAGAGCTTGGACGAAGCCCACAAGAAGCTCCATGAAGTAGAATGGAAGCGCTGGAAGGAATGAAATGGATTCAGGCACAAGCGCCATCAGCTTCTCAAGGGTCTGCTCACCACCGTAGATGTTACCGAAAAGACGGAAGGAAAGTGCGACTGGACGGATGGCGATCGAGATGATCTCGAGGAAACCCACGAAGATGAACAGCGGCATCAGCGCCCAGAAAAGAAAGCCTTTGACGCCTTTAGGGGCGAAAATGTGTGCGATGAAGGCTTTGATACCATTTTCCGAGATTGCCCAATAGAACCAAAGCAAGGCAAAGGTGAAGGCCATGGCTGCAGTCATGTTGATGTCAGCATTACCACCACGTAGGACAGGAGTTCCGCCGTAAGTCACCGTGCCGACTCCAGGAATCAGACCAAGATAGTTGGTAACTAGAATGAAGAAAAAAACTGAACCGAAAAACCAAAACGTGCGCTTGGTCAGGTGCGCGCCCATCAGTCCTTCAAGGAAAGTATATAGGGATTCCACAACCCATTCCGCAAAGTTTTGAAGCCCACTCGGCACGAGACTCATCTTACGAGTCGCAATTTGACAGAAGATAACGATTAAAATGACCGAAAGCCAGATCATCGTGATCGAGTTGGTGATTGGCAAAGAATCGTGGAGCGGCTGTGCGTCCAATGGCAATGCATGCCCTCCCCCCGCGCCAAAAGCCGGTGCAAATGCCAGAAGCCAGAGGCCTAAAGTTGTGACTAAAAAACGCGTCATGGGTGAAGACAGGAAAAGTGAGATACTGGGAAAGTGAGGCAGAGGTTGATACCTAGCACCACAATCCACCGCAAGTTCTATTTGTGAAAATTTTCACAAAGTCGGTTTTTCGCCTAAAACCCAAGTAGTATCAGAGTTTTTCAGCATCTCAGGCTCAACGCCCCGCCCTTAGATCACCACCGCTATTTCAGAAAACCGAAATTTTCGACGCATCAGGCTGCAAGAGCGTTATTTACATGGAGAGAAGTGATGAGCTTTGAAGTCGCACTTATGGGTGCGATTTCAAAGCGGTTATTCGATATGGGTTATTAGTTATTGGGAAGGCATCAGCCACTCACATGCAATTTATACAGTGGTATGAGGTGAATGTGAGGCGTGCGATTTTATCAAAAGGATCTTCATAAGCTGTGTGTGAGCAGATTATATCTTTAAGTAATGATTCCGCTCTTCTTATCTTCTCTATCTCCTTCTCTCTCCTGTTAGAAAAATGCTAAATACAACTAGCGAGCTTAATTCCATCTCTGTTAGAACAGGTAATTCCAACCCCAAACCCATCTCCGCAAAGGCGCGCTAGTCAGAAATCGTCGAGAAGTCAAGCAGCTCGTTTAAAAAAATCCTTACAAATATTGAAGATTTTGTCTTGCCAAGACGCGGCGCGATTAGCACAAACACCTTTGCCATGAACAAAGCAGAACTCATTGAATCCATCCAAAAAGCCCTCGGAGCAGACGCAACCAAGCGTGCCGCTGAACAAGCCCTCGACGCAGTCCTCGACTCGATCGGCAAAGGCGTGAAAAAAGACAAGAAAGTCCAAATCATCGGATTTGGTACTTTTGAAGTTAAAAAGCGTGCAGCTCGTATGGGTCGCAATCCGAAGACTGGAGAAGCTCTTAAAATCGCCGCCTCCAAGTCGGTTGGTTTCAAGGCATCCTCCGCACTTAAAGCAAGTCTCTAATGTTATAGCGGCTTGCCGCTGAACAAAAGATCTTCAAAACCTAAAAAACCTCGGCCTGAAATGGGCCGAGGTTTTCTTTTTGGAGATAAATAAATCAAGGTTTAGAACCAACCTCTGCGGCCTACCACATAGGTGGCGACAAATTCATCATCGGATTTGGTGAGGTAGAGAATGCCCTCGATAAGACCTATGATGCCAATAGCCATTGTAGGTAGCCCGCAAACAAATAAACCTACGATTCCGATGGCCAACATGATGACACCTTCCACGGTGTAACCTAAAACAAATTTGTGAATGCCAAAAGAGCCGAGAAGGATAGCCAATATCCCAGAAATCATTTTTTTATCTTTTTGTTCTTTGGTGTATGCCGCTGGAGCAGTTGTTGTTGGCTGCTGAACTGGGGGAGTTGTTGGCTGCTCTGGAGGTGCGGACGATTCTGGAGTAGAAGATTCTTCTGACATAGTGTTTGTCGTATACCAGAATTCGTTCATTCTAGCAAGCATTAAATCGACATGAAACCACGCATCACCTTAGCCTCCACCACTCTAGCCGATGGCTCGCCTCTCGAACTACAGGAACACGACGGTCGTCGTTATCTACTCGTAGAGGGTCAGCAGATTTGCGGACCCAGCACACGCGCGTCGGAAGAAGAACTCGCAAAACTTGCCGCCGCACCCTTTCGCCCAGCTCGGCAACCACGTATTTGGATGATAGGCCTTGGCCTAGGGCACATGTTGAAATCCATCATGCAAGAGCTTCCACAAAAGCGCGCTGTCTTCACGATCGCAGAGAACCGCAGCGAACTGATCGATTGGAATCGCAAATTCTTTCCTGATAGTCCTCTGGATGATCCACGCGTGGTGATCGAAAACGATCCCGGGGCGAATGCGCTTAATAAGCAATCGGGTTGTTTGCACGCGATTATGATCCATCTCGATTCAGCGCCCTTGGCTGGAAAGCAACGATTTTTCGTCAATGACAAACGTTGGATAGCCGCAACCTTTGAGGCATTGCAGCCTGGCGGATTGTTGGCAATTGCATCCACTCGTCCCGTGGCAAACCTGACTCGTAACCTTGAGCGTGATGGTTACGAAGTCGTGGAGCATTTTGTTCCCTCATCGCCAATGGCGAAAAAACCTCGTTTTCTGCCAATCTGGTTGGCAAGGAAATCGCGCGGTGTCGCTTGATTTCCCACTATCCTGATTTTAAATCCCTATCTCATTATCATGACTGCATTGCATTATCTACTACCCACTCTTCTTATCGCCGCAGCTCACGCCGGTGAAATCACCTTGGCGGTGAAACCTTTCACCGTGAGCCACAACTTAAAAGCAACTGTTTTACCTGAGACTGTCGTGCCTATTCGTCTGGATGCCAAAGTGTGGCCAACGTTTGAAATCGTCTCAATCGCCAACCACGGCAGCTCAGTCAAAAAAGGTGAGTCATTGATCGTTTTCAAAACCGATGCCGTGGATGAAAAAATCGCCGATACCAAGCAAGCGCTCACGGCTACGGAGCTTGGCTTGGCACAGGCGGAACTCGATCTCGCGACTTTGGAAAAGAATATTCCCGAACAACTTGCACGCATGGAGCGCGGTGCAAAGATTGCAGCCGAAGAATTAGCTTATTTTCAAACGACTCGGCAGGATGCTTCAAAACAAGATGCAGATCATGATTTGAAACGCCAAAAACAGATCCTCGCTTCATACCAAGAAGAACTCAGGCAGCTTCTTAAAATGTATAAAGCAGACGACATCACTGAAGATACCGAGGAAATCATTCTACAAAAACAAAAAGACGCCGTGGAACTTGCGGAGTTTGCCGTACGAATGGAAACCCTCAATCACAAGCGCATTCATGAGGTCACCTTGCCACGTGAGCTTATCGGTCTAATAGAAAAGCGCGATGATACCGCCCTGCAGCTTTCAAAAGCGAAACAAGATTTACCGCGCTCTTTGGAACTGAAAAAAATCGAGGTCGATAAAATGAGAGTTTCCTTGAAACGCCAGCGCGAAGATTTCGCCGAGCTTGAGCAGGATCGCAAACTGTTCGAATTCAAAGCTCCTGCGGATGGTTTATTTTATCATGGCAGTATCGAAAACGGGACTTGGTCAACTGGCGATCTCATCAAAACTCTGGTTCCAAAAAATGCCGCGGTCGTTGGCAAGACCTTCGCGAATTTCATTCCTTCCGCTACAACATTGGTGATCGAAAGTTTCGCCACCCAAGCCGAAGCGGAAGTGCTGAAAAAAGGTGCGAAAGGTTTTGCCATGCTCTCAGGCAAAGAAGAGGTGTTGATTCCAGTGACCCTTTCCAAGTCATCTGATATTCCAACAGCCCAAGGCACCTACCCTACGACTTTTTCTGCGGAATGGCCGAAATCTCTGACGCCTGCCCCAGGCCAAACTCTGGACGTCAAAGTCATTGCGTATGAAAACGAGAAAGCAATCACCATACCCACAAAAGCCATCGAACTCGGCGCGGAAGGCTGGACGATATCGGTGAAACTCGCCAATGGAAAAACCGAACGACGTGTTGTCAGTCGTGGAAAATCCAACGGCGAAACCACCGAAATTCTCACCGGCGCTGAAGCCGATCAAGTGGTGATTATCCCTTGATATTTACCTATTGGATAAAATGATACTCAAGATAAAGAGGCTACTCCTTCGTGCTTTTTTCTTCTCTTCGAATTGTTCGTCTGCTAGATTTAAAAAATAATTTTAATTCATAATAAAACTAGGGGCTGTACTAGCTAAGTGATCTAAAATCACTAAACTAGCCCAGTCCATGTATCAAAGAAAAAGTCGATTATCAGCCTACAAACAAGGAGATCTAATTAAGCTCTTTGTGGCTGGTGCTACC